>JAFGSC010000029.1 GCA_016934875.1 Candidatus Atribacteria bacterium | reverse complement strand
TATAAAGTCGTTAAGGATTTTATTGCAAAGATTGAAGAACTTGCTAATCAAAATGACCTTTCAAAATCTTTAACCCCAGGACAACAAATGATCAAGATAACTCATGAAGTTCTTACTACAATATTAGGGGAAAAACAAAGTAAACTTGAAATTGGAAATGAAAATCCAACAAATATTCTTTTAGTTGGCTTGCAAGGATCAGGTAAAACAACCACTGCATCAAAATTAGCCTTACAAATAAAAGGCAAAGGTTATATTCCACTTCTCGTTGCCGGTGATAAAATTAGACCTGCCGCAACAGAGCAGTTACAGTTAATGGGTCAGAAAGCTGGTGTAGATGTTTATTCAAAAGAAGGCAATATAAGCTTAATAGAAATTATTTTTGAAGCTGAACAGATCGCTAAAAAAAATAAAAATGATGTTGTTATTATTGATACCGCCGGAAGACTGCATATTGATCAAGATCTTATCAAAGAAATTAAAGAAGTCAAGGAAAAGATCAACATCCATGAAACTCTTTTAGTTTTAGATGCCCTCATGGGACAAGATGCATTGAGAGTTGCTGATACTTTTAACCATGAAATAGGGGTAGATGGTTATATTTTAACAAAATTGGATGGAGATGCTAGAGGAGGAGTTGCTTTATCGATAAAAACCATTACAAATTTGCCTATTAAGTATGTTGGTGTGGGCGAAAAAGTTGAAGATCTTGAACCCTTCCATCCAGAAAGGATGGCTTCGAGAATTCTTGGTATGGGCGATACACTAACTCTGATCGAAAAAATTGAATCAAATTACGATAAAAATGAACTTAGAAATATGGGCCAAAAAGTATACAGGGAGCAATTTAACCTTAATGATTTTTATAAGCAAATAAAAAAATTAAAAAGTATGGGTTCAATGGAAAAAATATTTGACTTAATGCCGTTTGGGAATCTTGGTTTTACAAAAGGAATAGACAAAGAATTCAATAAAGGAGAAAAAGAACTAAAAAAGATTGAAGCCATCATATGCTCTATGACATTACAAGAAAAATCAGAGCCAGAAATGATCAACGGAAGTAGAAGAAGAAGAATTGCGAAAGGAAGCGGAACTGAAGTGAGTGACGTCAATCGATTGTTAAAACAGTTTTTTAAGATGAAAAAAATATTGAAACAGACAACAAATAAACAATCATTGATTTCACTTTTTAGATAAATATTATAAAATAAAGTACTAATTAAGATAATGATTATATTAATGGAGGAATGCTATGTCAGCAAAAATAAAATTAAGGAGAGAAGGTGCAAAAAAGCAGCCTTCTTACAAAATTGTAGTCATCGATTCCAGAAAACCTAGAGATGGAAGGTTTATTTCTCTATTAGGTTACTACCAGCCAACAAAAGACCCTTATGTCTTTCAGGTAGACAAAGAGGAAAGCCTTAAATGGATTAAGCAAGGGGCTACCATGAGTGCAACTGTTCAATCTTTATTTAAAAAAAACGGTATATTATCATAGGGATAGGAAATAAATTTCTTCCTTCTCTTTTGATTGCTTTTTAGAAGGAAGAGACTTTGGAGAAAAGAATTGAAGGAAGTTATCGAATATTTACTGAAGTCAATTGTTGATTTTCCCGAACAACTTAAAGTTAATGAAGTGAATGGTGAACAAATAATTTTACTAGAGGTCAGATCAGATCCCAGGGATATGGGAAAAATTATTGGGAAAGAGGGTAAGGTAATTAAGGCAATTCGCGTGATTGCTAAAGCGGCAACGATAAAACAAAAGAAAAAAACAATTATTAAGATTATTGAATGACCAGGAATGATGAAAAAACATTATTTAATTATTTTCAGGATTTAATTAGGTAAGTTATGGAAATAACTATTTTGACAATTTTTCCAGAAATGTTTGTTTCGCCATTTTCAGAAAGTATTATCAAAAGGGCAATAGAGAAAAAAATTATTGAGATCAATGTCGTTGATATCAGAAATTTTACTAGAGATAAGCACAGAAGCGTTGATGATTATTCATATGGTGGAGGACCAGGGATGGTATTGAAGCCAGAACCAATTATTGAAGCAATAAAAGATATTGAGAAAAGCAATGATGGCCCAAAGAATAAAATTATCATCACCTCTGCTCAGGGAAAAGTATTTAATCAAGATTCAGCCAGAAATCTTGCAAATTATAAAAAGATAATTTTTGTCTGTGGAAGATATGAGGGAATTGACGAGAGAGTTTTTAAATTGTTGGATGCAGAAGAAATATCGATTGGAGATTATGTCATGACAGGTGGTGAAATTGCTACTATGGTAATGGTTGATGTTATTGCTAGAATGATCCCTGGTGTATTGGGAAAAGAAGAATCAATGAAAAATGATTCATTCTATCATGGTTTGCTCGACTATCCTCATTATACTAGGCCAGAAAGCTATCGAAGATATAAAGTACCAAAGGTTTTATTATCTGGCAATCACCATGAAATTGAGAAATGGAGAATTAAACAATCATTATTGAGAACAATGATCAGGAGACCTGATTTGTTAGCCAATAAAAAATATTCAAAAGAAGAGTTAGAAATATTAATGGAGTTAGAAGCTGATTACCAAGAAAAGGAAGGGGAAAAATAATGGATTATCTAAAGCAGATTGAAGAAGAACAGATGAAAATAAAGGATTTTAATGCAAGTCCTGGAGACTTGGTTGAAGTACATCAGAAAATTATTGAAGGTGAACGAAAAAGGATACAGATTTTCAGAGGAATATTGATAGCAAAGAAACACGGAGGAAGCAGGGAAACAATTACTGTTAGAAAAGTTACCAAAGGAATTGGCGTTGAGAAAATATTCCTGTTAAATTCACCGAATATTGAAAAAATCGAGCTGATTAAAAAAGGTTCTAGCAGAAAAGCCAAGCTATATTATCTTAGAGATAGAGTAGGACAAAAGGGTTTAATGACGTAGTTATTAAAAGAGAATGTTCCATTGAGCAATCAAGCATTGGTTAGAAAAATTCTTTACCTAAAAAAAAGAGTTCAATTCTTTTATCTCGAGAGGGAAAGAGTTGAACGGATAAAATATTTTGAAAAAGTGTTAAAAGCTGAAGGATTTGATAGAATTGCTGGCATCGATGAAGTTGGAAGAGGTGCCTTAGCGGGTCCAGTAGTCGCAGCTGCTGTGGTTTTTGATAAAATAGACTCAATTTTTATCGAAAGCTTAAAGGATTCAAAAAAAATCAGAAAAGCAAAAAGGGAATCTCTTTTTGAAATTATAAAAGAAAAATCAAGCAACATTGGCATTGGTGTGGTTAGTCCTAAGATCATTGATAAAATAAATATAGCCCAAGCAACCTTTCTAGCCATGAAAAGAGCAATAATGAATTTAAATATTCTGCCGGATTATATTCTGGTAGATGCATTTAAAATTCCTCATATTTCTATACCACAAAAAAACTTGATTAAAGGTGAGGATCAAAGTATTTCTATTGCTGCCGCATCAATTATCGCAAAGGTATATCGAGATCGGCTGATGCTTAAACATCATTGTGAGTACCCTTTTTACCAATTTAACCATAATGTTGGATATGGAACAAAAAATCATCTTATGGCAATCCAAAAATACGGTATCTGTCCACTGCACAGAAAAACATTTAGGGGCGTCAAGTAATGATGAGTCTAGGGAAAATTGGCGAAGAGCTAGCAAAAAATTATCTGTCAAAAAATGGGCACACTATATTGGAACAGAATTATAAAGTACCTTTTGGTGAAATTGATCTTATTTCCGAGAAGGATCATTGCCTATGTTTTGTTGAAGTTAAGGCTAGAAAATCAATATCTTCTGGACTACCGGAGGAGTCTATCACGATATTTAAAAAGAAGAAAATCATTCAAGTCGCCCAATGTTATTTAAAAAAGCATCATATTATTGATAAGAAAATGCGTTTTGATGTAATTTCTATACAATTCGACCAGCATCGATTAAAAGAAATTAGGCATATCATCAATGCCTTTAGCGTTGAATAATGAATGAACTAGTGAAGGTGTATTTTTGATAGCAAAATTACGTAGCACCGCCCTTTTTGGTGTAGAAGCTTTTAATGTGGAAGTTGAAGTCGATGTTTCTAATGGCTTACCTGCTTTTAATATTGTAGGCCTTCCTGATATCGCTGTACAAGAATCAAGAGAGAGGGTTAGATCTGCAATAAAAAATACAGAATATCAGTTCCCCATGCAGAGAATAACGGTTAACTTGGCTCCAGCAGATATTAAAAAAGAAGGCCCAGCATTAGATTTACCCATTGCCATTGGAATATTGATTGCAAGTGATCAAATGAAACCAATTTCAGATAAGAAATATCTAATTATAGGAGAACTTTCGCTTAATGGTCAGATTAGGCCAGTTAACGGCGTGTTATCAATCGCAATGATGGCTAAGAAAAAGAAAATAGACAATATTATTGTACCTAAAGAAAATGCCCTTGAAGCTGGTATTGTTGACGAAATAAAAATCTATCCTATTTCAAATTTAAGAGAAGTGGTTCGATTCTTAAATCAAGAGATAAATATTCAACCATTTGTTGCAGATAAAAAGGAGCTCTTAAAAAATAGCAATAATTACCAGGTTGATTTTTCAGATGTGAAGGGACAAAATCATGCCAAAAGAGCATTAGAGGTTGCCGCAGCAGGCAGCCACAATGTCTTAATGATCGGCCCGCCGGGTTCAGGAAAGACGATGTTAGCACAAAGATTACCGACGATTTTGCCATCCTTGACCCTTGAAGAATCAATGCAAATTACTCAATTATATAGCATATCTGATTTAACGAATAGGGATTATCCGATTATTACAAGAAGGCCCTTCCGGTCTCCACATCACACCATTAGCAATATTGGATTAATTGGTGGAGGTCGTATTCCAAAACCAGGAGAAATAAGTTTGGCACATAATGGAGTATTGTTTTTAGATGAATTGCCTGAATTTAACCGATCAGCACTCGAATCACTGAGACAACCTTTGGAAAACGGAAAAGTAACCATTTCTAGAACATTAAGATCAGTCACCTATTTATCAAATTTTATGTTAGTTGCAGCTGCTAATCCTTGCCCATGTGGATATTTTGGTGATCCAATCAAGAAATGTACATGCACACCAAGCCAGATACAGAAATATAGGTCGAGGATATCAGGTCCACTTTTAGATAGAATTGATATACAGATTGAAGTACCCAGGTTAGACTATAAAGAGCTTGCCAATAGAAACAGCCAAGGAGATGATTCTAATCAAATTAGAGGTAGAATTGAAACAGCAAGAAGAATACAGATTGAAAGGTTTAGGGGGAAATCAATATTTAGCAATTCTCAAATGAGTCGAAAAGATAT
>JAFGSC010000028.1 GCA_016934875.1 Candidatus Atribacteria bacterium | reverse complement strand
CATTGCTGCTTGGTAAAATGATTTAAAAACCAGAATTTGGAAGATTTAGAGGAGGCAACTTATTTATGATTGAACTATTTAATGAAGGTGGATTTTTAATGTATCCCATCTTTTTCAGTTCTTTACTGGCAATTGCCATTTTTTTTGAACGAATGTTTTACCTGAGAAGTGTCAAAACTTCAACCCGTAAATTCAGCAATCGAATTAAGGATTTGGTCAGAAAAGGGAATATCGATTTTGCTATTACGGCTTGCCGTAAAACATTTACCCCGATTTCTCAAATTGTCCTGGCAGCCTTGTTGCGATATGGCAGTCCCAGAGAGGAAATCAAGGAAGTCATTGAGGATACTTCTTACCTGGAAATACCGGTTTTGGAAAAAAATCTGCCTATTCTTTCAACAGTGGCAAATATTGCCCCCTTGCTTGGTTTGTTAGGGACAGTTTTTGGAATGATCAAAGGCTTTCAGGTCATATCGGCGATGGGCGTTGGAAACCCGGAGGCACTGGCAGGAGCGATTTCCGAAGCGCTGCTAACGACCGCATTTGGATTATCGGTTGCTATCCCGACGATTGTAGCCTACAACTATTTGGCTCATCGGGTGGAAAGACAGATCAGGGAGATGAACTCAACCTGTTTGGAAATCCTTGATCTCTTATCTACAAAGCAAGAAAATTATGAGGAAGGCGTGAAGGTCAATGAAATTTTATCAAATCAATAGTAAAAAAAGTGTAGGATTTGATTTAACTTCCCTGATTGATGTTGTTTTCCTGTTGCTTATTTTCTTTATGCTGACCACTACCTTTATCAATATTGAAACAGGTGTCAAGGTAAACTTGCCAAGCGGTGATTTTGCTGCAGTCAATGAAAAACAGAATGTCATTGTATCGATTACTGAGAATAACACTTTGTATGTCAATAACCGTTTGATCGATCCCAATAAATTATCAGAGAGCGTAAAAAACGCAATTGGCGACAACCAGAATGCCCTGGTGGTTTTGGAAGCTGATCAGAATGTTTTGCACGGCAAGGTGGTCAGAGTCATGGATTTAATTAAAAAAGGTGGAGTAGAAAGGATTGCGATTGCCACGAAACCTATGGAAGAAGGCCAGTCGCAATAATTTTTTGGAGTTGAATGATTTTTAACTCGATGATATTGGAATGTAAGGTGAAGAATAAAAATGAGTGGATATAGGACAATTCGCAGGAAAACACGCGCTAAAAGTTTTTTGGGTCGTTCTTTCTTGATTTCCATTCTTTTAAATCTATTATTTCTGTTTGCATTCAGTCAAATACTTAGCTTCAATATTTTTGATTTACCGAAGGAAGATGAAATCATGCTGGTTACGATTGTGGAAATACCAGCAATTCAAAATCCTAGCACCAAAAAGCCCGAAATTATCAAAGAAGAACCTATTGCAGAAGTCAGTGTAAAACCTAAGGTAGAGCCTATCTTGCCTGAACCGGCAAAAGTGCAGGAAATAGAGACGAAGCCTATTGTGAAGAGAGAAGAAGTCCTGGCTGAAGGCAGTCCAAAAGTGGAAATCAAGATGCCTGAAATCGAACTTCCTGCCCAGGAAGAAATTGCATCCCAGCCAAAAGAGACATCGGCAAGGCAGGATGTTCAAGTAGCCGTAGGTTCCTTGAAGCCAAGCATTAGCAGCAGGAAAGAAATCGGCGGAGAAGTTCTGGAGGAAGGTGAATTTGAGATTGAGGCAAAATTAGGCCAGGAAAACCGCGAAAGGGTTGAATCAACTTACGGAGAAGTTGTCACACCAGGCGTCATCAGTGCTTTGCCTGAAGTCAAAGAAAAGGAATCTCCTTTTGGTAATCGACCCCTGGCGATTATGGTAGAAAATGCAAAGGATGCTCGGCCGCAAAGCGGTTTGGACAGGGCAAATATTGTTTATGAGGTCTTAACCGAGGGTGGTATTACCCGATTTCTAGCCATCTATGCCAGCCAGGAGGCAGATAAAGTTGGACCTGTTCGTAGTGCAAGGCCATATTTTATTACCAAGGCATTAGAGCATCAATCGATTTATATCCATGCTGGCGAAAGTCCCGACGCAGGTACTTTTATCAAAGAGGAGCATATTGATGATATCAACGAATTAAACCAATTTCAGCCATTTTGGAGAATACAGGAACGAAAACCACCCCATAATCTCTATACCTCAACATGGCAACTAAGGGATGAGGCAAAGAAAATGGGTTATATTGAGATGATTAACAAGGAAGATTATCAATTTGAAATTGATCAAAATGAAGTACTTACCGGGAAAGAGATTCAGCAGCTGGATATCCAATACAATGTCAATTATGCCGTTAGCTATCGGTATAATCCTGAAACACAAAAATATATCCGCTTGATGAACGGTGAGCCTCATTTGGATGCCGAAACCGGAAAGCCGATTGAGGTAAAAAATATTATTATTCAGCATACTGAGAAAAAGGTAATGGATGAAGAAGGACGATTGTCAGTAGACTTTTTAGGTGAAGGCGAAGGCTTAATTATATTTAACGGACGATCGGAAGAGATTACTTGGGTAAAAGAGGACCTTAATTCCAGAACTTTATTTTACAACGACGATGGGAATCGATTGGCAATTCAACCTGGGAATGTTTGGATACAAGTCGTTCATCCAGATACAATAGTGGACTATTAAGAAATGGATGCATTGAAGAATCAACAAAAGGAATTTATAGAGGATTTTCTGGATTATCTTTCGTTGGAAAGAGGATTAGCCTTAAACACGATTGTTTCCTACCGTTATGACTTATCTAAATATTATGATTTTATTGTTCTGAAAAAACAGCTTTCCTTTCAATCCTTGACTCGCGAAATTCTCTCTGATTACTATCATTACCTGGGAGAGAATCATCTGAGTATGAATTCAATCTTTCGTAATTTAGTCGCCTTGAAAATGTTTTATCGTTTTTTGTTAACCGAGGGCTTTGTTAAGGACGATTTTGCTAATCTGATAGAGTTTCCAAAATTAAGCAAGAAGCTGCCCCAGACGCTGAATATAGAGGAATTGGATCAATTGTTAGCTGAAAAGCATTTTAAGGGATTGCTGGGAAAAAGAGATCATGCCATGATCGAACTTCTCTATGCAACCGGTATGAGGGTAACAGAATTAATCAGCTTACAGAGGAACGATGTTAATTTGGATCACCAACTGTTAAAATGTACCGGCAAAGGGAATAAGGAAAGATGGATTCCCTTTAGCGATAAAGCCAATCATGCTTTACAGGATTATTTGCAGCTTATCAGGCCAAAATTAGTTAAGCAAAATCGGGATACGAACTTGTTATTTTTAAATAGCCATGGGCAGCCTATTTCAAGACAGGGAGTATTTTACCTCATTAAAAACTATGCCAGAAAAGCAGGAATAACAAAGAAGGTTACGCCGCATACTTTGAGGCATACCCTGGCAACTCATTTAATTGAGAATGGGGCTGATTTACGGACAGTCCAGGAAATGTTAGGGCATTCCGATATCTCAACAACCCAACTCTATACCCATGTCAGTAGAAAATGGATTAAAGAAGAATATTTTAAGGCATTTCCGAGAGTATAATCGTATTGCGTTGTGCGTATGCTGTATTGCGTTAAAGTAAGGTAAGTATAAATGAAATGGATTGAAGAAGTTTTTATTGATGAGTATCCAAGGCTGGATAAGATAACGAAATCGATAAGGAATTTGCATCCAACAACATTCATTATAGGATTGAATGCGGTAAAATCAATGAAAATCGCTAATTGAAAATGGCAAAATAGTTCGATAAAACTATTTTAACTTTCTGGTTTT
>JAFGSC010000243.1 GCA_016934875.1 Candidatus Atribacteria bacterium | reverse complement strand
GTTAGTCGTTTTGAATGCATTGATATATCTGCCAGCTACATTTCTAACCAAACCAGATGATATGGATAACCTGGTTCGCTATTATGTAATGTCCCGTCCCATTGGTTTTTGGGGACCGGTGAAAAAAGAGGCGATAAAAAGAGGATTGCTTTAGTATTATTTAGAAGCCAGGTTTCTGGCAGAAACCTGGTTTCTGATTTTGACATAGTCCGATTTTTGAAGAAATGGTTTGCAGGTTTCAGTCAACTGAAATCTAAACTTAGAACGTTTCCCTTGATATTCTAATATTTTCGTTGTATATTTAATTGAATTTATTATTACAAAATTTTAAGATAAAGATAAGTGTCTTTATATAAAAGATTGTGAGATGACACCTATAATCCCAAAAGGTATTTCTTTTGATTTCAACTCGTGGCTAAAGAACTTTGATATGAGTTCAGAAAATTCTGGGCTTATAGTGGCTAAAGACTTTCAAAAAATTAAAAATCCTTACGAGCGTGTTGCTTTACAAGCTGCCAAAAAATATGAAGTAACAGCAGTATATTTTAGAAGATTTGATAATGGCAGACCTCCAATTCCTCAAATTTATATTTATGATTACACACAAGAAGAAAAAAAGGACAAACACCAAATTGCCGAGCTTCACCGACGACTCTGGAATGCAGGGCAGGTTCCACTCTTTTTTATTTTTACAAAAACCGATGTAAAAATTTTTAATTGCTTGAGGCAACCAGATTTCAGCAAAGACCGGGAGGAAATTCAATATACACCATTTAAAACTTTGGATGCAATTAAGATTGCTTCTCATATAGAATCAGAGATAGAAACTCTTCGAAATTTTTCTGCTAAAAATTTTGATAATGGAATATTCTGGGAAACTCCAATTTATCAAAAGGATTTTCAATTTAACAACAGTGCCTACGAAAAATTATTAAAAGAATTAAAAGTTGCAAAAGAAGAAATTATCAAACAAAATATTATACCCAAATCTATTGCTCAAAAATTATTAGTCATGTCTATTCTGGTTAAATACCTGGAAGAAAGAAAAGACGAAGATGGTAAAACAGTCTTTACGCAGGGATCAGAAAATTTTTTCAATCAATTTGGCGGAGCATCTAATTTTATTGAAGTCCTGAGAATAAAGGGCGCCTGTTTAAGATTATTCGATAAATTAAGCGAGCATTTTAATGGTGAAATTTTTAAATGGGATGATAAGGAAGAAAGAGACCAGCTTGAGAAAGCCGATCTCAGTCGCTTTTCTCTGTTTCTTGAGGGGAAGACAGAGGGCTACCAGTATGTTTTGTGGAGACTCTACTCCTTTAATGATTTGCCCATTGAGCTAATTAGCAATATTTACGAAGACTTTTTAGAATATAAATCAGGGGTGGTTTATACTCCCCCCCACTTAGTAAATTTCCTGATTGATGAGTGTATGCCACTTGAAAAACCAAAACAAGATTTCAAAGTTCTTGATCCCGCCTGCGGTTCAGGAATATTTTTGGTTGCAGCGTTCAAAAGGATGGTTTACTGGTGGATGTCTCAAAATGGATGGAAAACGCCAAATTCAGAGAATCTTGAAGAATTAAAAAATCTCTTGAAAAAAAATATTTATGGGGTGGATGTTAATCCTGAAGCAGTGCGATTGACTGTATTTAGCCTTTGTTTAGCTTTATGTGATATGTTATCTCCAAAGGTAATTTGGGAGAAGCTAAGATTTGATGTGCTTAGCGATACAAGTGTTTTCTCAAGAGACTTTTTTGAATTAGTACAAAATAATATTATCCAGAAGCACTTTGATCTCGTGATTGGCAACCCTCCCTTTGTTACTATCCCCAGATCAGAAAGTGAATGTGCTCAAACCATTGAATCTACAAGACAAAATATTCGTCCAGAGATCCCCAATAAACAGATAGCATTACTTTTTTTAGATCAGGTAATAACTTTGTGTAAGCCTAAAGGATTGCTTTGCTTAATATTGCCTTCAAGCGCATTTTTATATAATACCCATTCCATCGATTTCCGAAAATGGTTTTTTGAAAATTATAACGTTCCCCAGATAATTGACTTTACGCATATAGCTCGAATTTTATTTAAAAAAAGAATAAGCGGTGGAGCAGATCATGCAACCCTTGCTATTTTTGCTCAAAATATTTCGCCAGATGAAAATGATATCCTGCATGTTACTGTTAGAAGAACTAAAGCTGTGAAGGAAAAACTATTTTTTGAGATTGATAAATATGATTTTCATTATGTTCCTAAAAAGTTAGCGTTGACTGATAAGCTTATCTGGAAATCAAATTATCTTGGAGGAGGAAGAATTCATTATCATGTTTCACGACTTGCTGCCTTAAGATCCCTGGGAAAATACATCAATATTAAAAAACATGACGGTTGGGTATCTGGAGAAGGTTATATTGGCGGCTCCAAAAGTGAGCAACCCAAAGAAAATTTTAAGACCGCAGATTACTTAACCGGGAAAAAAACATTTCCTCCAGACGCTTTTAGTGACAAAGGAATAGATGAAAGTCAAATTTATATTCTCAAAGAAAAATACTTTAATAGCCCAAGAAAAAGAGAACTTTTTATGGCTCCTCTGTTACTAATGAAGGAAATTGTTAATAAAAAATCAATGATAATAAAACTTTTAAATGAAGATTTTGCTTTTAATCATAGAATTATTGGAATCCATGTTCCTCAAGATCATATTAATGAATTAAAGAAAATCGAGCAAAGACTAAATAATAATAAAATATATCCTTTCTTCATCACTGCTTTTAGTAGTGAATATTTAGTTACTAAAGCTACTTCCTGTTTAAAACGAGATATTGATCATTTACCATATCCAGAAGATGAAAAGCAGCTTGAATTAAGTGAAGTTGAACAAATATTAATTGACGATGTCTTAGATTATTTTCGAGAATTCCGAAGCAAAGGTGAAAATTCGAAAGCAGTAAAGCAAACTTCTATTAAACAACTAGAACAATTTGGTGAACTATATTGTAAAATACTAAATTCTATCTACAAAAAATTCAAACCATCTAAACCTATCTTTTTCAATTCAGGTTCGCTTGTATGCTATCCATTTTACTATGAAGAACAACCTGTTATTTCTATATCTGAGGATGATATTGAAAATCATTTAAATAAATTGTTGGTTGAAACACGTGAGAGGGCAAATTTACGAATTATAAGAATTCTTACACTCTATGAAGAAAATGTGATTTATTTAGTTAAGCCGAATCAGTTGCGTTTCTGGTTACGTTCCGTGGCAATTCGAGATGCCGATGAAACCGCTTTCGATTTATTCTCTCAAGGATACTGATAAATGCTCGCTGATAGTGCTAAACTGCCTTCACCAAATATATTAAAAGGACCCGAATCCAACCAATTCATTTTAGAGGTTCTAAATTTTGTAGAGACTCGCCTCGTTGAATTTTCCGAACGATTTTCTTCGATCTCTCCCGAAAAAGGACTGACTTTTCAGCTAGTAACTTTATTACAAAGAGATACTTATATTGAGCCCTGTCCTTTCTGGTTTTATCCAGGCTATCCAGAAGAACCAGAAATTGGGAATAGCCGTGAGCCAGATTTAGGAGTAATGCCGAAAGAAAGCAATACCATTATTGTAAACGGAAAATCATTTCCTTATAACAGATCGTTCTTCTCGTTTGAAGCTAAAATTCTACCCCCTCCTGAAAAATCCAGGGAACGAGAATACTTGATTGGAAGAGAAATTAGTGGAAAATACAAAGCTTGTGGTGGAGTAGAACGATTTAAAAAAGAGTTACATGGGAAAGGATTAGATTTTTCAGGGATTTTAGGGTATGTAAAACAGGAAGACTTTGCATACTGGCAACTTACTATAAATTCATGGATTGATGAGTTGATTAATGATCCGAAGGATCCTTCGATGAAATGGGATGACAATGATAAATTGAGCAAAGAACATACTTATCCCATGACTGCCAGGTATATCTCTTATAACAGAAGATCACAGGATATCATTACGTTATTCCATTTATGGATTAAATTAGATCCTTAAAGAATTTTGACATTTACATACGATATGGTGATTCTAACGAGTCTCCCTCGATTCGGCGTGATTCCAGAGTTGCCGGATTATTTGCAATTCTGGCTGTTAGTCGTTTTGAATGCATTGATATATCTGCCAGCTACATTTCTAACCAAACCAGATGAAATGGATAACCTGGTTCG
>JAFGSC010000242.1 GCA_016934875.1 Candidatus Atribacteria bacterium | reverse complement strand
CGGGATTCATTAAAATGATGGCGTAGAGAAGTTTCAAAAAAAGTAAAAAAATGAATTGTCCAAAGTCTGGCAAAATGAAATACTGTCACCTTGAACTGTGTTTTGATTGCCATCCTGATAAATTATTCTGGAATAATAAATACCATTTGAATGAGGAGTGGGCTTATGGAATCACTAAACAAACAATTTTAGGAATACAAAAACCAGTTAAGAAAGGGATCCATCCAACCTTAAACGAATAAGAAGGGAATATTCTTGGGTTGTAAGACCTCAGTATTTAAAAAAATAAAGGATCATTGAAAAAAGGACCCTTTAGGAGATGTGAACGATAAGCTGAAAATATTCTCAGGAATTAACAAAAAAGAGGCAGTTAAATAGAGGAGATATTGTGCGGGATAAAAGATTTGTAGCGGTTCATCGGGGAGGGTTTCTCGCCAAGGAACAACATCAAAAATTAATCGAATGGGCTAAGAAATGTTCGGAGCATGTCTTGCCGCTGATGGGTAAGAATATTGATAGCAGATTGATGACCGCCTTAGATGTTGCTCAAAAATGGAAAGAGGGTAGGGCTACGGTAGGTGAAGCCAGAAAAGCTGCCATCAATGTCCATGCCCTGGCAAGGGAATCTTCTGAACCGGTTGTTAAAGCAATAGCCCGTTCGGTTGGACATGCAGTGGCAACTGCTCATATGGCTGATCATTCAGTAGGAGCAGCATTATATGCCCGAAGAGCGGTCAAACACTCTGGCAAGTCAGTAGAGGCAGAACGTCATTGGCAAATGATGCAATTGCCCTCAGAAATTAAAGAAATTACGCTGATATTGATGGAAAATAAGGAAAAACATTTTAAAATTTAGCATAGGATGTTTTTGAAAGAAAATATTTTCGGCACAATTTAGATTTATTTGCTGTTCAGGTACATGCAGTTGCCAGTGGATATTTTCCGGATCCATATAACAATATCGGATTACCCTCAAACCGCTTTGAAGCGCTTGAATATTTTAAAAGGATTCTGCAACTGAACAATCAGCAAGTGCACATATGTATTTTTTGATGACTAAACCAATCATAGATAGCATTGACTCTTGTACTGTGATATGATTCATATCAACTTTAAATAAATTTGATTTTTGCCATTGCTTGGATAGATATATTAGATAACTATATCAAAATAATTAAAGCGAGGATTGCCATTTTTCATGAATATGCTTTTACTGAATGGTGTTTCTGAAAAAGAAGATGATGCTTATCAGATCTATCAAGTCATTGATCGTTGTTTAAAGGAAAGCGATCATCAGGTTCATTCCTATAACTTGTACCAAATGAATATTGCCCCGTGTATGGGTTGTTTTGCATGTTGGATTGATACACCGGGAGAATGTATCATTAATGATGATGGGCGGCTCATTGCCAAAGAATTGATGCAGCATGATGCGGTGATTTTTCTTTCACCGGTTACTTTCGGAGGTTACTCTTTTGAATTAAAAAAAGCAGTCGATCGCTTTATTCCTAATGTTATGCCTTTTTTCAGAATTAATCAAAATGAAATCCATCATATTCCCAGGTATCAAAAGTATCCCAACCTTATTTTTATCGGTACATTACCCGATAAAAATCCGGGAATGGAAAACACCTTTTTTCATTTAAATCAACGGAATGTGATTAATATGTATCCAAATCTTTACAGCCAGGCGATTTTTTATTACCATCAGTCCGAAGAAGAGATTCGGATAAAATTTCACCAACTCATGAAAGACGTTGAGCAAATATGAATCCATGTCCTAAAAAAAGGGTCTCCTTACTTGTAGGAAGCCCTAAAAGAAAAAATAGTGCTTCGGCCACCTTGGGATTGTATCTTTGCAACCAGCTTGATTCTCAAAAGTTTGATTATCAAGAAATTCACTTAAGAAGCGCCCTTTCTGACAAACAAAACATTAATGTGTCGTATTGGCTGAATGATATCCTGAAATCGGATGTACTTATTTTTTCATCTCCACTTTATGTAGATTGTCTTCCTTCTTATGTTTTTCAGGTTTTTGAAAAGATCTATCAGGAAAGAAAGAAGACTAGGGACCCAAAAGAAATACAATTTCTGGCAATCATCAATTCCGGGTTTCCGGAATCTTCGCAATCACAAACAGCCCTGGATATCTGTCAGCACTTTGCCGGAGAATCTGGGATGCTATGGCTAGGAGGATTACTCCTGGGAGCCGGGTTTATTGTAGGGGGTAGGGATATAAGAAAAATGGGGTGGTTATTTAAAAATATCAAAAAATCATTGGATTTAAGTGCTGCTGCAATAAATCATGGAAAAGTCATTCCCGTGGAAGCCTTTCATATCATGGGAAAGCCATTTTTGAGTAAAAAATTATTCTGCTGGATTGGGAATATAGGATTCAAGCAGATGGCCAAAAGAAATGGTACAGTCCGACAATTATACGATCGCCCTTATGAAAAAGAACAGATGATATAGGGGATGATAGACCGTATAAAAAATCTAACACTCTTCTAATCCAGGATTAAATTTTAAAAAGAATACTACAAAATTCCTATATACTTATGATATGATGTAAAAAATATATGATAATAATAAATTTTGAATAGAATAGTATGATTGTCCTGAAGAAAGGGGTGAAAAATAAAGATATTAAACAGGTGGGATGGTTTGTAAAATAATGATTTTTTATAGGGAAAAAGGAGGTATAAGATGTTTAAAAAGATTATTATTACCGTTTTGTGCTTAATGCTGTTTTATTCTTTTGCTCTAGCTCAGGAAGATACAATTAAGATAGGGGCAAATGTTTCACTAACCGGAGCATCATCCATGTGGGGAATATCAGAATTAAATGCTCTTAAAATGGCTGCAGAACAAATTAATCAGGATGGAGGGGTTTTAGGGAAGAAAATTGTGATCATCGAATACGATAACCGGGCTAATCCTCCGGAAGCAGTGATTGTAAACCAAAGACTAATCGATAGAGACCATGTAGCTGCAATCATTGGTTTAGCACAAAGCGGTACATTTATTGCCGCACGAACTGTTGCAGAGGAAGGAAAAACACCACAAATCGGAACCACAGCTACGAATCCGATGGCAACGGTTGCGGAAGACGGTAAACCATTCAAGTATGCATTTAGAGTTTGCTTTATTGATCCTTTCCAGGGGAAAATTGCGGCTAATTTTGCCTATAATGAGTTAAAAGCAAAAACTGCTTCCATTGTTTATGATGTTGGTTCGGATTATTCTTCTTGGCTTGCCGATTACTTTATTGAAAATTTCACCGCTTTAGGTGGCAAAATTGTGAATGAAGAAGCTTTCCGAAGTGGAGAGCTAGATTTCAGAGCTATTTTAGGAAAGATTAAGGCATCTCCGGTGGATATTTTATATGTACCAACGATGCAAAAAGAAGCCGGCTTAATTGCAAAACAGGCTCGTGATTTAGGTATTACAGCACCATTTATGGGAGGAGATGGCGTCGCTAGCCCTGATTTGATGACGATAGGCGGAGAAGCTACGGAAGGGTTTTATTTTACTAATTTAGCAGATTTAGCAGACCCACTGTTAAGCGAATGGTTAGAAGATTATAGAGCAATTTATAATACGGACCCAGTTCTTCCCAATCCTGTAATGGCTGTTGATGCATTATTGTTAGTAGTTGATGCCATTAAGCGAGCAGGCACTACTGATGGAGAAACTTTAGCTTCGGCTATAGAAAATACGAAAAATATTCAAGTTCTAACAACCGATAACTTTACTATAGACCCTCAGACGCATAATCCATTGGATAAACCAGCCGTGATTAACGTGGTCAAGGATGGTAAATTTGAATATGTCATGAGTTATTCAGGTGAAAATTAATATTTTTAATAATACCCAATCATCACAATAATAAGAATTGCAGCTATCGGATTTATTTATTACAGAAGTTGATTAGAAATAATCTGATAGCTGCAATCCTAAGTATTGATGTTGGTAAATAAGTCAGGAGGAACATTATTTTGTTTTTACAAACAATGGTTACTGGCTTAGGTATTGGTAGCATATATGCATTAATGGCTATGGGTTATTGTCTTGTTTTTAGTATTTTGAACTTCAGTAATTTTGCCCATGGAGCAATGATTATGTTGGGTGCATATGTGGGATTTCTTTTTTGTTCTATTATTGGTTTGTCGTTTTTTTGGTCATTAATTTTAACAGCAATCATTACAGGTATATTATCAATTATCAATGAAAGGTTAGCCTATCGAACCCTTAGAGAGAAGAGTGCCCCCTCGCTGTATTTAATCATCACTGCAATGGGTGTATCCATTATTCTCGAGAATCTGGTATACTCTACGATTGGTTCAAATTTTTATTCCTATCCAAAAATTTTTTCCAGAAATTATATTGAAATCTTTTCTAGTACAATTGGCTTGATAGACATTTACTCTTTTTTTGTGTCCATAATATGCATCATTCTTTTACATTTGTTTTTAAATTACTCGAAGATGGGAATAGCAATCAGGGCAGGGGTTTCCGACCCGGTTGCCGCATCTTTAATGGGAGCAAATTTTAATGTATTAATTAGAAATGTTTTCTTTTTATCAGGCATATTTGCCGGTATTGCCGGAGTGTTTATGGGGTTTAGGTATATGGTTTATCCACAGATGGGATGGATTACCAATAAGGCTTATATTGCTGCAGTTATCGGTGGTCTTGGCAGTTTACCCGGTGCAATTATCGGCGGACTTATCCTTGGAATTATTGAAACCATTGTTTCGGTTTACATATCATCTGTCGTTAGAGATGTATTTTCTTTTTCACTATTAATTTTAATACTTTTGTTTAAGCCCTTAGGGCTTTTCGGTGTGAAGTTAGAGGATAAGATGTAGCAATCTTTTTAACAAAACAATGAGGAGGCAATATTTCAGTGGAATATTTTAAGACAATTTTTATTGTAGCCTCGATTAATGTTGTAGCAGTCATTGGGATGACTATTTTTACAGGATTCACAGGACTTTTTTCTTTTGGTCACGCTGCTTTTATTGCCATAGGGGCTTACGGAGCTGCAATTTTAACATATTTTTATCATTTCCCCTTTGTTTTAGCCTTAGTACTTGGCAGCATGCTTGCTGGTTTGGTTAGCTTGTTAATTGGTTATCCTACGATTAAAGGTAACTTGGGGAGCGATTATTTAGCAGTCGCTCTATTAGGTTTTGGAGAAGCCGTTAGGGTTATTCTGGAAAATTTAAAAATTACCCAGGGAGCTCGGGGATTGCCCGGAATCAGGATTTGTTGCACTGTACCGGTTATTATTATTGCAATGATTATAGCTATATTGGTTGCGAAGCATTTGGTTCTTTCGAAATATGGCAGAAGAATGGTTGAAGTGAGAGAAGATGCCGTTGCTGCCGAAATGCTGGGTGTTCCCTTATTTAAAACCAAGTATTTTTCATTTTTTATCAGTGCATTGTTTTGTGGACTATCAGGAGGTTTGCTGGCTCATTACTATGGTTTTATTCAACCCGCAATGTTTACATTAGACCAATCAACCCAGATTTTAGCCTCTGTGGTATGTGGTGGAATCGGCAGTTTAACAGGGCCTATCATAGCAACCTATATTTTTGTTTTTGTACCTGAGATTTTCAGATTTGCGAAATTATGGCGTTTAGTTTTTTATGGAAGTGCATTGGTATTAACCATGATATTCAGGCCGAGTGGTTTGATGGGATATAGAGAGATTTCTTTCAATAGCCTAGCCACGATACATAAACAATTGAGCAGATTGTTTAATAAGATTGTCAGCTAGATTTTTAAAATAACGGTTGAAAATAAAGGAGATGTTTTGGTTTTATTAGAGCTTCAGCAAATTGAAAAGAAGTTTGGTGGTATTTGTGCCCTTAAAGGTATTTCTTTTGTAGTAAACAAGAACGATATTTTAGGATTAATTGGCCCAAATGGAGCAGGCAAAACAACCATTTTTAATCTGGTAACCAGAGCTTATGATATTACCAATGGTTTGATCTTATTCAAAGGCAAACCAATCAATAAAATGAGGACGGATCAAATTATTAATCTCGGCGTCGTTAGGACGTTTCAAAATATTCGGCTTTTCAAAAAATTGACAGTTCTTGATAATGTAAAGGCTTCATTATATCACAAGGCTAATTACAACCTATTGGATGCCTTGTTTAGAACAAAGAATTATAAAAAAATAGAAAGAGACATAGACAAAGAAGCAAAAGAATTGTTGAGGGAAATGGAGCTGGAAAAGTATGTAGGAATCCAGTCAGATAATTTACCTTATGGATTACAGAGAAAACTTGAAATTACCAGGGCGTTAGCACTAGCTCCTGAAATGTTACTTCTGGATGAACCTGCTGCAGGGATGAATCCCAAAGAAGTAACAGATATTATCAGATTAATTCAGAAAATTTATACCGAATATCATTTAACCATGGTCATTATCGAGCATCATATGAATGTTATTACTAGTCTCTGCAATAATATTATCGTGTTGAATTTTGGCAGAAGGATTGCCGAAGGAACACCTGAGAATATTCAGAAAGATCCAAAAGTAATTGAAGCTTATTTAGGAAGTTCTACTCAAAAAAAGAAAGACGAAATTGCTTATGCTTAAAATTACAGATATGAATGTATTTTATGGGCATATTCATGCGATACAGGGAATTTCGATTCAGGTTCAGAAAAACGAAATTGTATCCATCATTGGAAGTAATGGAGCGGGAAAGTCAACCCTATTAGGCAGTATTGCTGGCATCATAAAAAAAACATCCGGAGAAATTACTTTTGAAGATAATCAATTGCCGGCTCACAGTTATGAAATTGTAAAATTAGGGGTCATCTTAGTTCCTGAAAGAAGAAGAATATTTCCAAATTTAACTGTGAATGAGAACTTAAAGATGGGTGCTTATTTGCGAAATGATAACCTAGAAATTGAAAAAGACTTGGAGGAAATATACCGATTATTTCCAATACTGAAGAAACGGACAAAACAATATGGGGGAACATTATCAGGTGGAGAACAACAAATGTTGGCAATTGCCCGGGGTTTAATGTCCAAACCCAAATTTCTTATGCTTGATGAGCCATCATTAGGATTAGCGCCAAATCTTACCGAAGAAGTTTTCTTAAAAATAAAGGAGATTAACCAAATAGGAATCACGATCTTGTTGGTTGAGCAAAATGCCTTCAAAGCTCTTGAGATTGCAAGCAGGGCTTATGTTTTAGAAAATGGCAGGATTACCTATTCTGGAATTGGGACAGAAATGCTTGATAATCCCAACATTAAGAATGCGTACTTGGGAGTGTAAAATTATCGATTAAGATCGATATGAATGAAGGAGAATAACTATGAATTCTATTGAAAAATACCCAAAAATATCATTAGCCTTCTTACCAACTCCTTTGGAATATGCCAGGAATCTAACAAAACTATTGAAAGGGCCCAGGATATTTATTAAACATGATAATTGCACTGGACTTGCTTTTGGAGGAAATAAAACAAGAAAGCTTGAATATATTCTTGCTGATGCTTTAGATAAAAAAGCGGATGTAATCATCACTATTGGAGGACTTCAATCGAATTGGGCAAGGCAAACTGCTGCAGCTGCAAGGAAAATAGGTTTGAAGGTTATTCTGGTACTGAATGGCAATAAACCAGAAGAATACCAGGGTAATTTGCTGCTAGACTCAATGTTAGGATGTGATATTCGATTTAAACCTTATACCGATGAAGATGAACAAAAAGAAGAGGCTGGAGAAACACCTATTACAGGAGAAATAGCAGAAGAAGTGAAAAGGAATGGTCAAATTCCGTATATTATTCCCTTGGGAGGTTGTAATTCTTTAGGAAATTTGGGATATATCAGTGCAATAAAAGAAATAAAATCCCAATCAGAAGAAAAGGATATCCATTTTGATTATATTGTTTCAGCAGTCGGAACAGGTGGAACTCAGGCAGGTATGGAACTGGGATTAAGGTTATATCCAATGGATACTAAAAGTTACGGTATTAGCATAAGTAGGCATATTAAACCAAAATCTCAAGAAATTGCAGATTTGTGCAACCAGACTGTGAAAGATTTTGAGTTAGAGTGCGGGACTTTTTCTCCCCAGGAAATTACGATAAATTATGATTATATCGGTGAAGGATATGCTATTCCAACGATAGATGGTATTAAAGCAATTCATACTTTAGCCCAAACCGAAGGAATTATACTTGACCCCGTTTACACCGGAAAGGCCATGGCCGGTATGATTGATTTAATAATAAAAGGTTTTTTCAAAAAGAATGAGCAGGTAATTTTTTTACACACTGGTGGAGAAATAGCAAATTTTGCTTATCATAAAGATGTTTTGATAGAAAGAAAATAAAAAATTTATTTATTGTAATTCTGGATTATCCAGGTAGGAGGAATTAAATTGTACAAATCAAGGGTGATCATCGTAGGATTTGGTCATGTCGGAAGAGGGGTTTTGGATGCTCTCTACGAAAGCCCGGATATGGAAATAGCCGGTATCGTTGAATTGCCTCATAATATTAAAAAAATAAAGGAAGAAGTTAGAAATATTCCTCTTATAGAAAACGATATTAAAAAGTTAGGTAAAATAGATGTGGCAATTCTGGCTATCAGTAGTAGAAAAGTACCTGAAATTGCTCCCATATACCTGCAACAGGGTATCAACACGGTTGATGCTTATGATATCCATGGAGAATCCCTGATAAAGTTACGGGAAGATTTAGGCGATATGGCAAAAAAATATAAAGCTGTCTCTATTGTTGCAGCAGGTTGGGATCCCGGCAGTGACTCTATGATCAGGGCTATTTTAGAAATTAATGCTCCCAAAGGTATTACTTATGTCAACTATGGTCCAGGAATGAGTTTGGGGCATACAGTTGCTGTAAAGAGCATTGAGGGAATAGATGATGCAATTTCATTAACCATTCCAAAGGGTGTGGGTATGCATCGACGTCTCGTATACGTTAAGATGAAAAATGGGTATGATTTGGAAAATATATCCAATAAGATAAAGAATGACTCATATTTTATTCATGATGAAGTTCATGTTGTTAAGGTAGACAATATAGGAGGTCTGCTTGATATGGGTCATGCGGTTAAAATTGAAAGAAAAGGAGTTTCCGGAAAGACACATAATCAAAGAATGGAATACACCGTATCCGTCAATAACCCTGCAGTCACAGGACAGGTAATGGTATCAGCGGCAAGAGCAAGCTTAAAGCAAAAACCTGGTTGTTACAGTGTATTGGAAATTCCACCTATAGATTTTTTTTATGGTGAAAAACAGGAAATATTGTCACGGTTAATATAGGGAATTCAGACTAAATCTATTTTT
>JAFGSC010000241.1 GCA_016934875.1 Candidatus Atribacteria bacterium | reverse complement strand
TTTACCCACACACTCCGGGAATCGCTCCATCAATTGACAGGCGATTATTGAAACATTTTCGTCTTCGGTAGTATGAATTGATAATTCGTCACCCTTCCAGTTGTACAATATAATTCGTAATCCGTCATATGCCATTTTTCTGATCTGGCTTGATATCCTCGCTTTTAATGTATTATTTGTATGCTCCTTTACCATGGTTTCTCACTCCCTCTTTACCGTTACAATGAAAATATAGTGTACAGTTTTGGAGCAAGCAAATTAATAAACAAGTATTAAGCAGGTACAAATTAGGTACAAAATATACATGCAACATACCAGTGCGGAGGTTTTTTAAAGCTTCATCACTTTCGTTTCACCACATATGGAAATGCTGATCTTGCTTAGCCAGCCTGGAAATAGTTGTTGTATGAGGTTGGCGATTTTTACAACACCTTCATTATTTGTGGTATGGATTCTCAGATTATTATCTTTCCATTCAAAGAGGGCAATTTTTATTCCATGAAAAGCCATTTTCTGTATCTGAAAAGATACTTCTGCCTTTATATTATTGAGCGACTTCTCCTTTGTCATGGTTTCTTCCTCCCCCGTTATACGGAATATAAAATATAACATATAATAAAAGGATATGCAATCAGGAAAAAGATGATATTGTATTACCAATAACATAGTCGTTATAGGAGAAATCCCTATAATAAGAAGCAGCCAGAAGAGAGCTTCTACAGAAGAGTTAATGCAGCGAAACCCTTCTGATCTGGCCGGGCTGCTTGAGTCATTTCTTCCTGTCCTTCATATAAACCGCCCCCGCCACTTCATCATTGTCCCACTTACGGATGCTGACATGGTACCCGCCAAGATACTGCCCGCACGTCGTCTCAATCCGCTGCATCACCACCGGGCCGTGGCTTTCATACTCAATTATACATCTTCCTCTCCTAATGATTTGTCCTGAATTTCTATCCATTATTGTTTTACACAAAAAATCTGATACTCTCTTAAATATTCCTCTTACTCATACTTTTATTTATCAAATACCTGACTGCCAATACAGGATGTTTCCAAAGCATTTTCTTACCGGAATACCGCATAATCTCTTTAATTTCTTCTCTTTTTTCAGGATGGAAACAGTGTACCTTACATTCCGAACATACAAGGTTTTGAGACTTGTATTTACAGTTATCAATCCGTGATTCAGCATATTCAAATAGACGTTGACAATCCATACACAAACCGTTCTTCTGTTCATGATGTGCAGAGCAATATATCATAATCATCGCTTTTACTGTTTTCTTTTCATTTTTGAGCGACATAGAGGGCAGCAGACTCCTTTCCGTTACTCGGTTTCAATGAATAATCGCTGTAACAATGTATCTCGTTAAATCCTGCTTCCTGCAATGCAGAAATCGCCTGGTCTTTGATTAAGGGGTAAAGCAAAGTCGAATCCGACATAATCTTATCGCCTCTTTCCAT
The DNA here is from genome assembly GCA_016934875.1 of Candidatus Atribacteria bacterium. Taxonomy (GTDB): domain Bacteria; phylum Atribacterota; class Phoenicimicrobiia; order Phoenicimicrobiales; family Stramentimicrobiaceae; genus JAFGSC01. The sequence goes on along the minus strand of JAFGSC010000241.1, from coordinate 6,114 downwards.
TTCTATGGTAAAACGGATTTTATCCCCGACAAACTCATATTTTCGGTTAAATACAAAATCAGGATTTTTTATTTCCGGAAAATCACATTTTCGCTTCATTAAAATTTTATCATAATCGAGAATTTGAAATACAAAACAACCGGTTGATGTTAAACGGGAATAAACCTGCTTAAAGAAATACTTTATTTCAGAGAGAGAATCAAGATGAGGGAGCGTATTGCTGAAACAGGTAATCAAAGGAAAGGAAATATTCTCAAATTGCTTATCAATATCGAGCATATTCATGACCCGGAAATCCGTATTCTCGACCGCTTTTTTCCCGGCAATCTCAATCATCCTGGAATTCAAATCAATTCCGACAGCTTTGTATCCTGCCTTTGCGAGTTCTATGCATAAATCACCTGTAGAACAACCAATATCAAGAAAGCTGTCTCCCGGGTTTAGACAAGATTTTACAAAACTGATTCTTTCTTCACCAAGAGGGAATATACTGCTGTAATTATCTGCAATAATATTATACATCTCCATGTCTCACCTGCTTCCTGAAAATATAGGCATATGCGGTTTTTGTATATGCTGCCCCTTTCATCGTTTTTTTAATTTCTTCCTTATCGAGTTTTTTTCCTGATTTCGTATGGAAGTATGAATCCGGTTCCTTCTCACTCAAAATGAAATGGTCTCCTCTCCTTTTTGCAGCAGCGACTAAATCTAATCTGTTATTCAAGAAAGCAAGCGGGGCGTCTCCATGACTATTGTTAGCCAGGACAATTCCATTATTTCTGATATATTTTAAGCAGTATTCTGATACAAAACCGGAATAGAGTGAAATTAAAAGATCGAATGATTCCTCTTTCTCGTCAATCGTAGAAGTAAAATCTGCCGAGAAAAATGTAACAGATGCCGGTTCCTCATATTTTTTTTGTTTTTCTATAAATGACAGGGTTTCTCCGCTTTGAAAAAACTTTGGACATCTTTTGTCCATATCGATATAAACCATTTCGGGTATCACAAAGGAAGGTGTTATATGTACAAAACTCCCCGGATATAAACCGCTTTTAATGTTATATCGTTCCGCAATTATTTGAAACAATTCCAACCGTTCATCTGATTTATCAATATAATAATGTTTATATAACCGCGGGATTTTATCCATTTTCCCTACCAATCCAGAAGCCTTCGTTCACCATCCAATGCCCTGATATCAGTAACATCCTGTGAAACCTCAATCACCCCTTTATATTCGCCTGCATCATCATAAACGGCAAAGTAACGTATGTGAATGAACCGGTCATTCATTGTTAACCAAAACTCTGCAACGTCTTTTTCCTTTTTCCTGAAACTCTCCACAATCTTGTTTACTATATGGACACTTTTCGGCGGATGACAATTTTGGACATCCCTTCCGATTATCGCGGGACTTCTTGGAAATATCCGTTCTTTTCCTTGAGAATAATATCTGACCTTATCGTTTTCATCGACAAAGGTCACATCAACAGGAAGGTGCTTTAACATGAGATTGATTTGCTTGAATGTAAGGTTTCCTTCATCAATATGAACAGTATCAGACGTGATGTTGGATGGGACTGTTTCTGTTTTAATAGTTTCTTGTTGTTTTGTTCGGGCTATATTTATGTCCCAAAGGTTTCCCGGTTTAGTCCAGGCATATCCGATTTCAGGTTCTTCTTTCCGTATCTCAATCCAGTCTGTTTCTTTGAGTTTCCGCAACGATGTAGGAAATAAAATCTTCTCCTCCATAAAAATCATATTCCTGATTGCGGAAATTAATTCTTTTCCGGTATCCTTTACCTGCTTAAAATCACCATCCTGTAACGCTTTTTCAATTATCTTTAATCTGTTTCTGATCTCATCATGTTTCCCCCACATCACTTTGGACGGCCCTGAAAATTCTTCCTTCTCCAATTTCGGAAAGAGCTGATTTTCTTTTCTCTGAAAATGAAGCTCAATCTGTTTCAATTCATGGAGTTGCCTGGAAAGCAGTTCTACTCCCTTTTCTTTTGTTTTCACAATTTTCTTAAAAAGGGGAGATATTGATTTAACCAGCTTTTTAGCATATTTATTTTCTTCCATATAAGTATTGACCGGGTGCCCTGGCATATGTTTGGGGCTTCTATATTTTTTTAACGTAGCATCAAATACAGAGACATGGACTTCACACAATTTCTGTATCTGTTCCGGCGGGAATCCTTCTTTGATTAAAGCGTTTTCCATGGCTGATATTTCTTAGGGACTTACATTTTTAATCAGCGCAGCAAATTCCTTTTTTACGGAATCAACTGATTTTCCGTCATGTAAGGATTTTATGATTTCCTTCAGCTTCTCTTGTTTATAGGCATCATTTTGTATATACTCGCTCATTTGCAATCTCCTTTACGTTGTTTTTTGAGATGTTTTTCGCCTGTAATGTCCTGCATCGACTTCAACATTATTGTAGCCAGTACACCGCATTGTAATGGGTCTGGTTCCATTTTGAGTTAGGTTACCGATTCCTTCTGTATTTAAGGTATCATTTAGAAATGCACAAACCACATCAAAACCTTTGGCTAATGATACAGTTTGTTCCGTGAGCCTTGAATCGAAGAAGGATATAGAATAGTTATAGTTTTGATTTACAAATTCAAATGTTTTTTTATCATATGGCTTAGTATCAAAATATGCGATTTTTACTTTATTCATTTCTCCCCCCGGTAAAATAATACTATTTTAGCTGCTTCTTTTTTATTTGTCTTTGTAATACCATACTGATGATTGCAAAAACAAAGAATCCCAATCCGAACCAGACATGAATGTGTACAATTATCTGATTCTTTGGTGCAGTTCCAATCAAATAATTGATAAATAAGGGAATTGTAGACAGTAATGTAATAATAAAAGTTACAATTCTTCCAATGTTGATAATTTTCATAAAAACCTCCTGAATATATTTCATTACGCAATCATTTTGCCAAACTCAAGACATTGATTTATCTGTTCTTCATTCGGATTCCAGGTTAGTTTAAGTCCTTCATTTATAACCGCAAACCCGGCATCTTCGAGTCGTTTATTGATTTTAGAAACAGATTCTCCACTCCATCCATAAGAACCAAAGCCTACAGCTTTCTTGTTCCTAAACCGCAATCCTTCGATTTCTTCAAGGATACCTGCAACAGCAACGGATATTCCCTTATTTATAGTAGGCGAACCGACCAGAATCATCTTTGATTTAAAGACTTCCGTGATAACATCATTTTTATCAGACTTTGATACATTAAATAGTTTTATTCTGACCTTATCATCTGCCTTGTGAATACCCTCTGCAATCGCTTCTGCCATCCGCTTTGTCCCGTCCCACATTGTATCGTATAGAAGGGTAATCTGATTTTCCTGATAATCATTAGACCACTGGATATACTTTTCGACAATCTGCATCGGATTTTCCCGCCAAATCACTCCATGACTCGTTGCGATTATATCTATCGGAATCCCCAGGGATTGTACTTCTTCAATCTTCTTGCTTACCAGTTTGGAGAAGGGGGTAAGGATATTCGCATAATACTTGATGCATTCTGTAAAAAGTTCTTCTTTATCAACCAAATCATTAAACAAATGCTTGTGTGCATAATGCTGTCCGAAAGCATCATTTGAAAACAGGATGTTATCTTCGGTTAAGTAGCAGGCCATACTGTCAGGCCAGTGAAGCATGTTCATTTCTACAAAGACAAGTTTCTTGCCATTTCCTGCATCAAGTGTATCGCCTGTTTTTACTACATTAAAATTCCAATCCTTGTGGTAATGTCCTGTAATTGATTCAACTGCTTTTTTTGTACAGTAAATCGGAGCATCGGGAATTTTTGCCATAAGTTCGGGTAAAGCCCCTGAATGGTCTATTTCTGCATGATTCACAATGACATAATCAATATCGGTAAGATCTATTTCCTTTTCAAGATTTGCTGCATATTCCTTTGCAAAAGGTTTCCAAACCGTATCTATCAAAACTGTCTTCTCTTCCATAATGAGATATGAATTGTATGTTGAACCTTTATGGGTTGAATATTCATTCCCGTGAAACTTCCGTAATTCCCAGTCTATTTTCCCAACCCAAGATACATTATTTTTTACATTTACTTTCATAGTTTTCCTCCTGCTTTTATAATTCTTCACCATCACTCCCGATGGCTTCCACTGGACAGTTTTGGATGGCTTCTTCTATGGCTTTAATCTCCTCTTTGGTTTCAGGTTGTTTGCATATATACCCATATTCTTCGTTCAGATTTATAAAAAAATTCAAAGGTGCAATCAGGGTACAGATACCACAGCAGATACAGGTAAAATCTACATAGTATTTACCTGCAACATTCAATGATGTTCTTTTTGATAAATTTGCCATAAAAATTTCCTTTACTGTCCATTTTATAATTTAAATATATTGAATGATTAAAAAGAATTCGGTAACCTTGGTTACATAGTGGAAAAAATTATTAAAAAAATAGAAAAATTAGCTATTTTTGACGGGATTTATAGCGATAAACTTTTATCTATTCTTAAAGGGATTCAGTACTATGAGAAAAAATATGCCAAAGATACTGCTCTGATTTTACAGGGGATGCCGTATAAAGCTCTTTATATTATTACATCTGGAAAATGCATTGGACAGATGACCGATTCTTCCGGAAAAATTCTAAAGATTGAGGATTTTGAAGCTCCCTATGCCTTGGCAAGTGCTCTGCTTTTTGCTGATGATAATAGAATCCCGGTTACAGTTTGGGCAAAGACAGATGTAGATTTATTGATTATTAAAAAGGAAGAATTGATTTCCTTATGCCAGAAAGATAAACAGTTCTTATTAAATCTTTTTGGAGATGTGGCTAATAAATTCACCTTCATTTCCAACAAACTGATGTATCTGCAATTCAAGTCTTTGCAGGATAAGATACTTTTTTATTTATCAAAGCAAAAAGCAGATGATTCAGGATGGATAAAGCCAAATCATGGTATAATGGAATTATCCACACTTTTCGGGGTGGAAAGACCTTCACTTTCAAGGGCTTTGGCAAGAATGGGGAGTGAGGGAATTATTGAGAGGAATGGAAAAAAAATTAGGATTTTAAAAAATACTTGATTATTTTTAGCACACATGCATATTCTTGTGACGGGAGCAGGTTGTTCCGGTCGAATGAGCCGCCTGGAGTCTACTCTCAAATTTCTGCTATTCAAGCTACGAATATTTATTTTGTATATTGTTTAAATATGTAAAACCAATAGTACCTGCTATTATATTCATTATCAGCGTTGCAGTAAAAACTCCATTTTCCTGCCATAAATAGGCACCTGAAAAAGCAAGTGGAATATAAATTGTCAGTTTTTTTGTATTCCAGGACTTCGTTTTTCAAAAGATAGTTAACGAATCTTCGCTTAACTAAATCACAAAAACTTCACTTTATACTTTTTAATATTATCATCAACAGTAAGTAATTCCAATTTTTCTATCTTGGTTTGAGCAACAAGAAGTCTATCAAAAGGATCGTTGTGGATCAGAGGAAGTTCTTTACTTGATTACTATGAATCCAATTTATTGAAATCTCAAGGAATCCTACTTTTTTAAGTTCATCAATATAATTATCAGAAATCTTCAATTTCCCCGGTTTAGATTTAATATGAATTTCCAATATTGTTCCAGCACCAACATAGCAAAGATTATCGGTATTTGAAATGATCTCCTTATGGGAATCTGATAACTCATCATTACCATTCAGCCACCAAAGGACGATATGGGTATCCAATAGAACATTCAATTACTTACTCCATTCCAAAGGCTCCGGCGATGTCGGAAGGGAGTTCATCAAAGTCGTCGGCAATCTCTATCTGCCCTTTTAATGCTCCAGGCTCCCGTTTTACTTTATGGGATTCATATTTGATAAGTATTGCAACCGGTTTTCCGGCCTTTTTAATTATAATTTCTTCTCCGGTTAATGCTTTTTCAATCAAAGCAGACAATTTGGATTTAGCTTCTGTTATTGTATTTACTATCATTTAACCCGGATATCTCACAATTACAAGAGTTCATATTGAAATGTTTGTTATCTGTTTATTATAAAGTGACTTACATATTTAAGCCGG
>JAFGSC010000027.1 GCA_016934875.1 Candidatus Atribacteria bacterium | reverse complement strand
TCTCCCCAGGCTTTAATTCCTGTTGTGAACAAAGCAATGGCTGCAGGGATTGTTGTAGTTGACTTTGATAATCTTGTTTATACCGATAACGTAACAGCCCATGTGATTGTTGATCAAAAGGAATTTGGTAGAGTTCAGGCTAACTGGCTCGTCGAAAAAATTGGTGGAAAAGGGAAAATCATTGCTTTTAATGGTATGAAGGGAACTGCAATTTCGGCAGAAAGATTCGAAGGAGCCAAAAACGTTTTTGATCAATATCCAGAAATTGAAATCGTCCAAGAAGTCTATGCAGATTGGGATTATGCGAAAGCTAAGAGGGCTATGGAATCATTGTTGGCTGCCTATCCGGAAATCGATGGGATTTGGTCTCAAGGGGGAGCGATGTCAGAAGCAGTTGTAGAAGCATATTTGGAACGGGGAATGGAGCCTCCTCCAACGACTGGTGAAGACGGGAATGGCTTCCTGAAACTTTGGGCAGAATTAAGAGCTGGAAAATATCCTGAATTTGATTCTATTGCCACCAGTATGCCTACCTGGTGTAGCGTAAAAGCAATGGAAGTGGCTTTAAATGCCTTGACTGGTCAGCCATTTGAGAAGGAAACCTTTATTCCTATTCCGACCATTACATCAGAAAATCTTTTGGATTATGTAAAACCGGATCTACCCGATAGCTATTGGTGTAATTCTCAATTGCCTGAGGATATTGTAAAGAAAATGTTCGAGAGATAACTCATTTGTAGCCAAGTTCAGGGAGGAGAATGCTTCATTCTCCTCCCTGAATCAGGTAGAAATGAAAATTTTTTCTTGACGGAGACAGTCATGGTTGTAGGTCGTTCGACCAAAGAAGTTACCTTAAAAATGGAGGGAATTGTTAAATCTTTTCCCGGAACATTGGCAGTAGACCATGTTGATTTTGCATGTTCAAGGGGGGAGATTCACGGTTTGGTAGGGGAAAACGGGGCTGGTAAAAGTACCCTGATGAAGATATTAGGTGGCATACATCAACAGGATAAAGGAAAGCTGTTTATTCATCACCAGGAAAAGAATTTCCGGGATTATTCGGATGCCAGAAAGTCGGGCGTAGGAATTGTATACCAGGAACTATCCTTATTCCCGGATCTATCTGTTGCTGAAAACATCTTTATGGGAATTTGGCCAAGAAAAGGAAGATTTATTGATTGGGATGAAATCAAGGTTAGAGGTAAAGAAATTTTAAATGAGATTAACGTCCCCTTAGATCCCGAAGAATTGGTCGAGGGTCTTCCTGTGGCACTTAAACAGATGGTAGAAATAGCAAAGGTATTGACACAAAATCCAGAAATCATTGTCTTTGATGAACCTACTGCAGCTCTTTCCAAGGATGAAGTCAGTCGATTATTTAGGATCATTTATCAATTAAAAGAAAAAAACAAGACAATTATTTTTATTTCACATCGATTAAAAGAGGTTTTGGATATTTCAGATATCATCACGATTATGAAAGACGGTAAAATTGTGATGACCCAACCCAAAGAATATTTTAATGAGGACAAACTTATTTCTGCCATGGTGGGAAGGGAATTTTCTAAAATATTTCCCCCTAAGGAAAATCGAGTTTCTAAAGAAATCATTTTTTCTTTTGATGGTATTTTGGAAAAATTTAAAAAAAGGGTTAAACTCTCTCTTTTTAAAGGGGAAGTTCTTGGTATAGGGGGATTGCAAGGTCAAGGGCAAATAGAATTGTTGCAGTCAATTTTTGGTTTAGGTGAAAGTATTGAACAAAAAATTTGGATTTCAGATCAGGAAATCAAGGTAAGAAATCCCTCTCAGGCAGCTCAATCAGGTATTTCGCTTGTACCTGAGGATCGAAATGGTGAAGGGGTCTTTTTAATTTTATCAATCCTTCAGAATATAACTGCAGCTACCATTGACAGAAGAACGAGATTTAACTTGATCGACAAGCAAAAAGAAAAAGAAGAAGCGAAGGAAATGAGAAATAAACTGGCGATTAAAATGACTGGTTATCATCAGATTGCCAGATCATTAAGCGGCGGTAATCTGCAAAAAATAGTGCTTGCGAAATGGTTGCTTTCCAATCCCAAGGTTATGGTCATGTTAGAGCCTACCAAAGGAGTCGATGTGGGAACAAAACAGCAAATCTATGCCTTGGTTAGAAACTTATCTAAAGAGGGAGTAGCAGTCATTGTCTACACCAGTGAAATGATTGAACTCATTGGTATTTGTGATCGGGTTTTAGTCATGCACCAGGGTTTTTTAACTGCTAATCTACAGGGTAAGGACATTACTGAAGAAAAAATTATGAAAGCCTCGGTTAGCAATGAGAATATCTTGGTAAAGGATCAAAGATGAAGGAAAGACAGCAAAACATCCGTTTGTATATTCCTATTTATTTTGTGGTTGCATCGATTTACATTATTGCAGGATTTATTGAACCAACTTTTCTAAGCTGGAATAATAATGTGAATCTTTTTACCAGAATAACGCCCTTGATTATTGTAGGAATGGCACAAACTTTTGTCATTCTTACCGGTGGAATTGATTTATCTATTGGTGCAATTATTGGATTAACCAATGTCATTGCTGCCAGTTTACCCTATGTTGATACACCAATAAATATTGCTTTATGGTTAATAATTCCGCCTGCCGTTGGTCTAGGCGCAGGACTTATCAATGGAGTGATTATTGCAAAGAAAGGCTTACCCCCATTAATTGTAACCCTGGCAACAAGTGCAATCCTTTTGGGAGTTGCCCTTTTTATTATGCCTATTCCAGGTGGAACGGTATCCTTATCAGTAGCATTGCTTTTAACCGGAAAGTTATTTAATATTATTCCAGTTCCTTTGCTCATTTTTTCTCTGACTGTGTTCATTGGCCATTTTATTTTGAGAAAAACAGAATTTGGTCGTTCTTTATATGCCTTAGGTGGGAATGAAGCCATAGCTTATGAATCTGGCATTCCCTGTACAAAGGTCAAAATCATGGTTTATGGTATCAGTGGATTATTGGGGGCTATTGCAGGCATGTATATTTCCGGATGGATGTTTTCCGCAGATCCCTTGATTGGAGATCCTTATGTTTTAAACTCGATTGCTGTAGCAGTCATATCCGGAACACGTCTTTCAGGAGGAAAAGGTGGTGTGGTTGGCATTATTGGAGGGGCTTATATCTTTTATTTACTGAATAATATTCTTAATCTTTTAGGAATCATTTCTTTTTATCAATATATTGCCAAAGGATTAGTGCTGATCATTGCTTTGATTATTTCCTCTCCTGAGATTAGTTTCAGCTGGAAAAAATATATTCATAGATTTTTCTCTGTGAAAAGAAATCAAGAATTAAGTTAATAGGTAGAAAAGAATGAAACAGGAAATAGATCCATTGAATCTGACAGACTATGTATCTCAGCATCGATTAATATTCATACTGTTTGCTTTAATCATTGCCCTGTTTATCTTGGGCGAAATATTGTCAAAGGGTTTTTTGGAACCCGATCATGTTTATGCCATTTTTAGGACGGCTTCCTTTTTGGGAATTGT
>JAFGSC010000240.1 GCA_016934875.1 Candidatus Atribacteria bacterium | reverse complement strand
TCAGATCAGCTTATTCGCCTTACCGGACCCAAGGCAAAAGAGAAGTGCCCTTATCTTCTGAGGAAAATAATCGTGTGGGATAAGGAGAATGATCGTGAAATCGTTTTGCTGACAAACCATTTAATTTTTGGTGCTACCACAATAGCTGCAATCTATAAAGACCGTTGGGAGATCGAGGTATTCTTTAAAACATTAAAACAGCATCTGAAAGTCAAAACTTTTGTAGGGACCAGTGAGAATGCATTACGTATCCAGATTTGGACAGCCTTAATCGCCTTGCTCCTCTTTAAATTCTTGCACTATCTATCAAAGGCAACCTGGTCCTTATCAAATCTGGCTACAATGTTGAGGCTTAACCTGTTTACTTACAGGGATCTGACTGAATGGCTGCATAATCCATTCGGTGTCCCTCCTGTGACACCCTTTGTCCAATTAGCATTACCAGGATTTGGACAGCCGAATAAAATTTAGCTAATCATAGGAGGGTAACCTTTTTTTGAAAACCTTATTTTCGACAATTAAGGCATTGAAATATCAACAATTATTTTTTGAGTTTATTTTATTTTGGACAGCAATGAAATACAAACCAAAATATGAAATACTTAAATATCCATTTGTATTAAAGACTCCAACAATTGAACAAGACTGGAAAGCTATGCCTTTCGACTCTCTGTCTTTAGAACGAAGCGGTTGTTTTGGCTCCTGCCCTGAATTTAGTGTCATTTTTTATAGAGGCGGAAAAGCTTCATACAACGGAATTGCCTACACAAAATTAAAAGGAAAATATTCAGGTGAAGTATGGTTATATGACTATGCCTTGCTATCAAGTTTTATTGAAAGAGTAGGAATGACCGGATATGAGGAATGCTATCAAGCAAAGTGGACTGACGATGAAACAGTAACCATAAAAATTATCACTAATGGCAAACTGAAAGAAATTAAGGATTATGGACACCAAGCTCCTCCTGAATTTCAGGCATTTGTCGTTCTATTTGAAAAAATATGTGATAAAGTCAAGTGGAATAAATCTACAAAATAATACTAACAACTGGCTGTAGGTGACAGCGTTAAAACCACGCTGCTCCTGAGCCAAAGCGTTATCGAAACCAATGATTTATTCAATCGAAATGACTCAATCGTTTTTAAAAGGATCTATTTTAAATGGATAATAGAAATATTGATGATGAATACGATAGGTACTTGGATAAAATATTTGATAAAGAAGAACACGGCGTTGAAGGAAATAATATTAAGGACATTAAGGATATTTTAGATGAAGCTGAAAAATATGTAATTGATATCGCAATAAATAATAATAAATTAGAAGGTGTAGTGTATTGGTTTTTGGACCAATATTTACTACCTGCTAGAATTCCCAATTTTTATAGATTGTCAAAATATCTTGAGTCTAAAAAAGATGTTAGAATATTAAAAATACTTTGGAGAGGTGCATTAACTTCCTCTAAAGGAGAATTTTGGACCTTAATTGACGGAAGAAACTATCTTATAAAAATAAAGTCTAAATATTACACTAAAGACTCAAAAATCAACTATAGAATCGAAGAAGAAAGAGAATCAACACTTAGATTATTTTCGGAATATAAAGAGATATTAAAAAGAAATAATTTAAATGATGACCTGAATAAAGTACTCGAAGAAGAAGAACTCTTTAAGCATGAAAAGAAAAGGAAAAAACTAAAAGCCAGGGATAAAAGGAAAATTACAGAAGATATATTTTGGGAATTAATAGATGAAGCCATTGAATCCGATAAAAATGATATTGATTTTAAAACATATCTTGTCGGTAGACTCATAGAATTCGGGCCTGCTCAAATAATAAACTTTGAAAAAATATTTCAGGAACTGGATTCAAAGCTCTATACATGGGAGCATTGGGCTCTAGCCTATATAATCAGGCGAGGTTGTGGAGATGATGCATTTGATTATTTTAGGGCCTGGGTCATAGCACAAGGGAAGGGAAAATATTACTCTGTTCTTAATATGAATATTGATAAGCTTAAGAACATTTTTCAACGTGATCCACAGTTTGAAAGTTTTTTATATATAGCAGAATCTGCTTATGGAGAAGTATCTGATTCAATTTTTAAGGTAAAAACAAAAAATAAAAAAATTACAGGTAAAAAATGGGATGAAGAAGACTTGCCAAATATTTATCCTGAACTATATAAAATCTTCGAATAGAATTCGATAACATAAGTTTCAACTAGGACGGGCTGCGCCCGCCTGTTAAACTGGGCATTAAAAGCTGAAATGGAATGGGTAAACATGCTATTTGGTGAAAAAGGCAGCGTTGCCAAAATCACCAAATAGCAGTATCAAAAATAAAAATCCGGGAAGAATTAATCTCTATTCAGGAAAAAAGGCAAATTGCCATAATTCCTAAATAGAAAATAAAAATGAAAATTAATTCGTAATAATAGCTGGTTATCAAAAATACACAGTCGGTAAATAGCAGGCAAAATCTGCTTTTAACCATGCGTTCAAGGGGACCCGGCTACTATATCGCCGAGCGAGCAGAGTCAATATTAACAACTATCTTAGGAGCATGAGGCTGGTCGCCATTAAATCGCCGGGCTCCTTAACTTCACGTTGGCTGTCTAATATTGAATAGAAATTAAATCACAGTCGAATCGGAAATGAAGTTGCAAATATCAAGTAACTCAAGGGCGCGAGAATTGATCGGAAAATAAAAAGGTAACAAAAAATCAAGCAGGTTCCATTCTCCGGAAATTCTTTTGAAAAATATTTCAGAACAATATAAATAGAAGAATCAAAAAACATAATATTCAAAAAGCATCAAATCATTTTAAAATCAGTAATTGAAGTAAGCAGTCAAAAACAAACTAAACAGGTTCGCGGCAGCCAACCATCAAATCAACAAGACCGCGTAGGGTCTCTTTCGTTTTTCGCGCAGCATCTCGGCGCGGCTTGTTATTTGTGTCGTTAGATTTAATGCAATGATAAAAAAGAACTGGCATTTACGAGATAAAGAAAAATATTGCAGTTGTAAAAAGGATGCTTGTTTACGATTCCTTAAATGTCCCAGTTGTGGTGCCATAGTCCTCCAATGTGACAAGACAGGAATCATCTTCAATAATCCTAATGATACATCTTATGTTCAACCAGACAACTATGTCTGTCATCGATGTGAGCGTCACCCTATTGATCATTTTGGTGGTGTTGAAATTTATGAAATAGAAGCGCTTGGTTTTAGTAAAGAACAAATAAAATAGAAAACAAAAATCTAACATCTGCATCTACTAGGAACGGGCGATAAAACGCCGCCCGTCCTGTAATGCAGGGCGTTGGCTTTTAATAATTTTTCAATCGATAAACGCTGATGTGTTTTATATAATACTAGGGCTAGTAATAATGTTTTTACTTCATATGTCGCTTTTATTTTAGGATAAAAAGTTCGATATAAATCAATCATATAATGAGGAAATATATGAGAAACTATGTAATCAGCTCTATTGCTATATTTGTAATGTTTTGTTCAGGATGTTCTCAATCAAATATCGGTGATATGTTATTAGGGACTTGGGATGTCTCTTTATATCTTTCTCCTTCACAGGTGGCAAAAATATCAGAAGATTCTTTTCCTAATGATTTGAGTATTGAGATGACCATGTCGGGAACTCAAACATATCATTTAGGAGGAAAATATGATGGAACTGTAGAATTTACGATTAGGTTGAAGTTTGAAGAAGAAGAAATACCTCTTAGATTTTTAGCAAAAGAAACGGGTTCTTGGGAAATTCATGGCAATGTGCTTGTTGAGACAACAGCGAACTCAGTCATAACACCATTAGATGATCTAACAAGAAAGGTAGTTAAGAAGTCACCGGAATTTCAAACCATGGTGACTCCTATTGCTGGTGAATCTCAATCAACAAAAATTATACATATTTCTAAAACGGTGGCAGAGCTACAGATGATTGACCCACCATATTGGGATATGACATTAAGAAAAAAAAGTTAACCAAATAAATGCAGCACCGGCAAGAGTACTTGCCGGTCTGGTTATCGACTGGCTGTAAAAAGGTCGATAGGAGTAAAGGAAGGAAATAAATGGAAGATATTATCGAAAGTTTAGAGAATGAAATACGTGAGTTAACAGATAGGCTAGAAAATTATGAAAATGAATTACCACCTCCACACTTAAAAAGCAAATTCGGGCATTTTTTTGGAATATTCGGTACCTTTTATGTAGTAATGATGATTTTTGCAAGTATACTTGATGCTAATTCTGACTCATCCAAATATAAAGTGTTGTTTATTTTTCTATCTTTAATACTTGGCGTGCCAATATCTTTATTTATTAGGTGGTTTCAAATAAGACGCTATGCAAATAAATGGATTAAAAGTATAAGAAGCCAAATAAAAGAAAAAGAATTTGAACTAATGCAACAAATAAATCGTAAACTTGCAAAAAAACTACGTAATTCATAAAAATGTGTAAGAAAATCTAAGAATAATAAAACTGAGCATCAATTATTTTATAAACTACCCATCTACAAGTGGAATCGGAAATGAAGTTGCTAATAACAAGTAACTCAAGGGCGCGAGAATTGATCGAAAAATAAAAAATGTAACAAAAAATTAAGGAAGTCCCATTCTCTGGAAATTCTTTTGAAAATAAATTCAAAACACTTGTCCGCCTCGGGTGGAAAACATAGTATTCAAAAAGCATAAAATCTTTAAAAAACAATAACAGGAAGTAAGCAGTTAAAAACAAACTAAACAGGTTGGCGGCAGCCAACAATGGTATCTACTAAGACCGGGCTATTTTCTTTGCTTTTTGAAACTGAGATTGATTATCAACCTTTTTATTATTTTACATATTAATCAGGTATGCACCGCCCGGCTTGTAATACCTAGCGGTTATTTGAAAAACAACTCGCTTCTCTCAAGAGGTGATAAATGAAATTATCCACAGCTGAAATGGAAGAACTAATCGCGGAATTCAAAGATTTAATTAATTATGAATCTGAAGACCCATGTGAAACAATTGACCCATTAACTTATGTCACCCCAGATGGTGATACTTGCTTGCATATAGCTGCATTAAGAGGAAACCTGAGAGTTGTGGAACTGTTACTAAAAGCCGGTCTCGATATAAATCGCCAAGGTGATATGGGTTATACTCCATTACACTATGCTAAAACGCAACCAGTAATCAATTATTTAATAGAAAATGGAGCATCTACTTCAATTATAAACGAATTTGGTAAGAAACCAGTTGGTTGGAAAGACAATAAGGATAAAAACAAATAACATCCCGTTCAAGGTGACTTGGCTACTATATCGCCGAGCAAGCAAAGTCAATATTATCAAGTATCTTGG
>JAFGSC010000239.1 GCA_016934875.1 Candidatus Atribacteria bacterium | reverse complement strand
TTTGACCAAAAAGGTGTACAGGTTGTGTTGGAATAATCGGGGGTAATGCACGAAATCTTCCACCAATCGTTACTACAAAAATATTTTCAATGACAATACTCATACCCATCGAAGCTATTAAAAGATAAAGCGTATTATTTGTATTTTCCCTAATGGGCTTATAAGCTAATCTCTCGGTGATGATTGCAGCTAAACCTGCACCAAAAAGGGAAACAATCCCAGCCAACCAAATACTCATCCCCAAAGAATTAAGTGCAAAGTAAGAAATATAGCCCCCTATGACAAGAAATCCACCATGTGCAAAATTCGAAAACATCAGAATAGAATATACAAGTGAATAGCCAACGGCAATCAGGGCATATACTGATCCCAGAGATAAGCCATTAATAATCTGTTGTAAAAGAATTCCCAAATATTTCACCTCTTTCTACAATAAAGACGGGCACGAACCATCCGTGCCCGTCTTGGACAATTCAAAGCAAATACCATGGAAATTTTATTCGGGTTTCAGTTTCTTGAATAATCTTCCCTTTCCATCTTTCGCGATCAGAACGATTCCATCTTTATCCTTAGGATTATGGAATTCATCCATCGTAATCACGGCATGGTGCAGCTGCACATCCTTACTGGCAGCAAGCGCCTGTGCAATCAAGGTAGGATCTTCAGATCCGGCACGTTTGATTGCATCAAACATGAGATACATGGCATCGTAACCAAGGATACCGTTCACAAATTCTTTACATTCATCATTATATTTTTCTTTATAAGCAGCAAAGAAAGGCGCCATTGCCGGATCTTCTGGAGCAACGTGATTGATCCAATAGGAATTTTCCATGGCATCACCGGCAATCTCCCACATAAATTCAGCGAACCCATCGCCACCGACAAATATAATGTCTTCCATCCCTAGTTCTCTAGCTTGTTTCATAATGAGTGCCATTTCTTTACCCATATTGGGAAGAACAAGTACATCAGCTTTCTTGTCTCGAATCTCAGTTAACTGGGCACGGAAGTCAACATCTGTTCCTGCACGAAAACCTAGATCTGATACAATCTTTCCTCCATATTGTTGGTAATTATCGATGAAGAATTCACGAAGGCCTTGTGAGTAATCACTGCTGACGTCATAGAGAATAGCGGCATTCATCCTTTTCAAATCATGAGCTGCAAAATAGGCGATTAGTTTCCCTTGATAAGGATCGGTAAAACATACCCGGAAAGAATAGGGATAAACGTTTCCTTTTGCATCAACCGTAACATTGGGATTGGTAGATACTGTTCCTATCTGTGGAACTTTAAGTCTATTGACAACCGGGGCTGTTGCAATATTGATGCCACTTCCATTAGAACCAACAATCGCAACAACCTTGTCTTCTTCTATCATTCGACGAACCGCATTCACGGCATCTTCTGCCCTGGTACGAAAATCATAAACAACCAATTCAACAGGTTTTCCAAGAAGACCGCCCTGGGCATTAATTTCATCAACTGCTAGCAGAGCAGTATTTTTTTCTACCTGTCCATAAGCCGCCCAATCACCAGTTAGAGCAGCAAGGTAACCAATCTTTACAGTATCTGCAGCAAATAGATCAATGATACTTATAGTCAAAAATAATGTAATAAGCAATAAAACTATACTTACCCTTCTAAAACGATTCATCATTACTCTCCTTTAATTTTAAAAATAGCACCTAATTCTGATTCATCTTGAAATTTTTTATATTCTAAAATATTACAAAAAGCATTCACAATTTTTTTATCAAACCATCAACCACCTTCTTTAGCTTATCACTCAAATATTGAATCACTTGGCAAAATGCTCACCTTAGGTATAAATTAAAATGAATTGGTTTATATAAGAAATCTTAATATTAATCATAACTGATTTAAAATATTGATCTTAAAGGAAGTTCTTCTAAAGCTTCAAGTCTTTTCTTAGAAATTATAGGTATCTACTGAAAATATCAGAACTAAAAACTAATAAAATTATAACTGATTTTATTTTTTTAAACAACAAGTTATTGAATAATTATATTTGAATCCAAAGAAAATATCTTATTATATTTTTTATCTTTTTTATGTTTTCATATCAATTGTAATGAATTAACATCATAAAAAATATTTTGAGGAAATATTGAATCAACTATAGTATTTTATTATTAATGAATTTATCATGATAAGATTAAACTTTCAATTTTTATTTACACAAACTTTGAAAATCCTTTTTCAAATATTTTCCTATTATCAAGACATGAAGGTAATTTATGAAAATAAAATATGGAAATAGTGAAACTGTATGATTCATTATTTCCATATTGTAGTTTAACCTTATAGGAGTTTATAGTTTTCTAACCTTCTCTACCTCAGGAATTAGCCATTCCAATCCAAGTTCTGCAAGAATACCATCACTTGGAATGCCTGTTTCCCTGTCCCACCCCATCATTTCGTATCTTAAATGAATCGCTTCCTGGAACTTTTCCTGATCAATAGCACCTTTTCCATCTAGTAAACCACCTTTAAAATTTTGAAAAAAAACATCAGGTAATCGATCATGTTTTGCAGTAATCCCTTCTCTAAGGTTGAAAATCCTTGCCATATCAATAGATCGTTCACCTAATTTCATTAATTCATACCAGGTTAAACGCCAACCACAAATCGAGCATATCAGTCCAAGTAATTCTTCAAGCGTTCCTAAACTTCTGGGTACATAGCCAAAGTGACATACTCCCAAAATATCCAGTAATGACCAAAAAATATCCAATTTTTTGAATAAGGCAACTTTTTTATAACCGATATTCTGAACATCAACTGCATCATGAATATCTAGCCCAGATGTTTCCTGTAAGCCCCAACCATCTTCGCTGGCATAATATCCATCATGAGCCGCTTTCATATGATCAGCACCATAATCAGCTAAAGCATATTGTAAGGCAACACCAACTTTTACTCTCGGATCATGCATAGGAATTTCTTGTCCCTTTACTTGGTGAACAAATTTCTCAGATCCTTTTCCAATTTTTTTAGAAGCACGTAAAGTACCAAATCTAAGCAGCTCTCCAATCCCTTCACGAAAAACAATTTTCTTAATTAACTCTATAACAGCTTTTTTATTTCCAAAATTCAGCTCTAAGCCATCTGTTTCTTTTTTTGTTAATATACCTTCTTCATAACATTGCATCGCAAAAGCAATGGTCATTCCCATAGAAATAGTGTCTACTGCATACTGGTTGCAAAGTTGGCCTGCCTTTGCAATATAATCTAAATCACTAACTCCGCAAAGAGGTCCAAGAGAAACAAGAGTTTCATATTCCGGTCCCCCCAATTTTGGATTAATTTCCAATGAAGGATTTTGTGAGCTTGATTCTCTTTTACAAGCAATAGGGCAAGCATAGCATGAGCTATTTCTTGCAAAAATTCTTTTATGGTACTCTTCTGTTAAAACCCTTTCTTTCTCTTCAAAATGATTATCAGACCAATTACGCGTCGGTAACCAACCTCCTTGTGCAGCAACATCTATAACGGCAATAGTCCCTTTTTCTCTAAGACTTCGACTTAAAGGATTTTCCATAACTCTCCTGGAAATCTGCCTGGTAATTTCATTAATTTTCCCTGGTATATATTCATTAATATTGGCATTTCCTCTGACCACAATTGCCTTCAACTTTTTTGAGCCCATGACTGCACCAAGCCCATTTCGGCCATTAAAGTGATGTAATTCGTTCACAATATTAGCAAAATAGACTAGATTTTCTCCTGCAGGACCAATCTGGGCTATTCGTATTCTCTCATCATTGCATTCTTCCCTAAGTAATTCTTGGGTTTCCAGAGTATCCTTTCCCCACAAATGTTGAGCATTTCTTATCTCAACCTTTGTATCTTTAAGATACAGATAAACTGGATCTTGGGATATTCCTTTAATGATGATCGCATCAAAACCAGCTTTTTTTAATTCTGGACCCCAATAGCCTCCTGCTTCTGCTTCCCCATGAGCATTAGTTAAAGGTGATTTTGCGCAGACAGTATATCGATTAATCATAGGTGCCTTTGACCCTACAACCACACTAGTGGCAAATATCAATAGGTTATCTGGAGAAAATGGATCGATTCCTGGTTTCATTTCATTAAGCATATAATACAATGCAAGGGCTCTTCCACCCCAATACTTCCTATAAAATTTTTCACCAGGGTTTTCAATCCAATATTTTTTTTCAGTCAAATCAACGTGTAGGATTCTATCACAATATCCATAAGACATAATTTTCCCTTTCAAATTATTACAGTAGAATATAATATATTAATCAACTCTCATCATATTTTTACAATGTGTTACGCTAAAAAAGCATTATCTACAATTGCCGTTTTTATTATTCTATTTAGGATTGGAAGTGTATACGAATTACTTCTTAATTGATTTCTACGGCTGAAAAAAACCTTTACTCCTGGCACTCTTTGGTCACTAAAATCTTTTTTAATAAGTTAATTTTGTGTTAAATGATCTACTAGGTTTTTTTTGGATAATTCCGCCTAACATTATTACATATATATTTATATTGTATTGAATTAACATATACAAGCAGACATTGTATATCTTAATTCCCATCAGGATGATTTTTAATCCGAATAGAACTTCCGAATTTTTATAGTTTTATTTAGATACAGCTTTATTCCCTGAAATTAGTATTCTTTCAATGACTGTATTATCCAGAAATATATAATAAAGCACAGAGGTTACTTTGTGTTATTTTTAATGTTTCATATTATATCAAAAAAAAGCCAAAGAAAACAGAAAATATATTTTTTTATACATTTACAGGTAGGCAGCTTTTGCACATTAGAAAAGCTCTATCATCTTCAATTCTCGACTCAAGATCTGCTGAATTGAAAGTATTTACATTTAGTCCTAGAAATGGTATTTTACTGTTACCAAAGGAGTGGTTGGTTCTGAAATAGCAAATAAAAGCCTTGGAGGTATTTATCAACTATGAGATGTAAAAAAATAACTACTTTTTTTATCTTTTTAGTTATAGCTTTCATCCTGTTGATTACTTCTATTCATGTCTTAACTGTTAATGCTTTTAATGAAGATAAACATATCATTCAAACATACGGTCAGTCTGAACTCACTGTAAAACCTGATTCTGCGACAGTAAGCTTATCCATTGAAACGAAT
>JAFGSC010000238.1 GCA_016934875.1 Candidatus Atribacteria bacterium | reverse complement strand
TTTAGTTTGAGTGAAATTTCCAACGTTCAACTTATAAAAATAAATTCCACTAGGTAAATTTCTCCCATCAAATTTCACTTCATAAATCCCCGGTGATTTTTTTCCATTAACTAAAATTGCAACCTCTTGTCCTAACATATCAAAAACCTTTAGAGTAACAAGAAACCCCTCCCTTACTTCCTCCCCTTGATAAGGGGAGGGTTGGGGTGGGGTAGAAAATCTTATCGTTGTTGAAGGATTAAATGGATTAGGATAATTCTGAAATAACATATATTCTTCAACTTTTGCAATTGAATTTTCAATTGTTGTCGGAATTTTTGATTTTAAATGCTCCATCAATTCGGTCAATGTTACATATTGAATTTTACTACCATATCTATTGTTCAAGGAATCAAGTAATTCACCCATCCAATTAATTACGATTCCATTTTCATAACCTTGTCTGATAAAATAATCGTGATGAAGAATTACATAGTATCCTTTTGAGTTAAATTTATTCTCAATATCTGTTAATGCAGCATTTAATTGACTTTGATATTGAGCAGAATTCAAAGCCCAGGTAAATTCAGCATCCCTTTGAATTTGAAATAATTCTTTATGAATATATCCGTCAGCAATACCTGTTGTTGACACAAGATTGAAATTCTTTTCAAGCAGTGCATTGAAAGTATTAGTATCATTATAATGACCGGGAGGTACAAACGAGGTCGGCGTAATTCCAATTTGTTCGTCTAAAACCTGTAATCCATTTTGAATAAGTGTATTCTGCTCTGATAAAGTTAATGGACCTGTATTCGGACAGAACATTTCATGGCCCCAAGGCTCGATATTACATTTTGTGCAAATATGATTATATCCGTGTAAAGAAATTTCGTGCCCGTTTGCTACTGATTGGACTAACTCGAGAGCAAGTACGCTATCTTCATTTTGAGATTCAATTAATCTGTGAGGAATAACTGCCCAAGTAACCTTTCCTCCACGGACAGCAACAGTATCTTGAAAATGAAAAATACTGCGAGGAAGGTATGTCATATTTCTGCTGAGGATATCGTCTACTCTAATACAAAAAAATAAAGAATCTTGTGCAAAAACAAAATTACTTAAAATAAAAAATAAAATAAGAATGATTCTTTTTTTCATAAGTTTTCCATAAATGTGAATTTGAAAAAAGGGTTGTCTCAAAAGGTTCTCTCGATACATTTAATTACTCGAAAACTTTTTTCTGTTAGGTTTTCGAGTTACCCGATTTATCGGGATTATCGAGAAAACATTACTTCTGAGACAGCCCCTATAAAAAATTATCTTTCTTTTTTCCGTCTCACGTCTGACGTTTGACGTCTCAAGTCTTTCGTCTCACGGTATTATTTCATCAAAACCATTTTCTTAACATTTACAAAATTATTAGCTTCAATTCTATAAAAATATATTCCACTTGCTAAATTATTTGCATCAAAATTAACTGAATAAGTTCCAGCTGGTTGAAATTGGTTTACAAGTTCAGTAATTTCTCTCCCAAGCATATCATAAATTTTTAAGGAAACAAATCCCGATTCAGGCAACTGATATTTTATAGTAGTTGTCGGATTAAAAGGATTTGGATAATTTTGTTCAAGTGAATACACAGTTGGAATTTCAGCCGTTTGGTTTTTAATATTACTCAAACCACCTGTAGTTGTATGATAAATTTTTCCATCACACAATAACCAACCATTATTTTCATCAACAAAAATAATGTCTCGGGCTACAATTGGTTCTGTGTCTACTTGAACCTGTGACCAAGAATTTCCAAAATTAGAACTAAAAAATACCTTGTCTTCTGTTAAAAGCCATACTTTCGTAGAATCGCCTGGTAGAAATTCAATATCATTACCCCACCCAGTTGCTGATGATATACTAAACTCATCCCAACTTGTACCACCAGTTGTAGTTCGATATACTTTACCGGTTACATAAGCAAAGCCAATGTCTTCATTGTAGAATTTAATTATATGAGCATTTTTGTTAAAGCTTGTTTCATTCCAGGATGTCCCACCATTCGTTGACTTTAATATTTTTAGAGATTTACCAGATATTGATCTAGCAAAATAACCGACATTCATATTTACAAAATCAATTCGTCGCCATAAATCGCCTGACCACATACTGTCTAAATCTGAACCACTAACTACATTCCAATTTGTACCGCCATTTGTTGTTTGAATAAATACTGCTTTTACTGGAGAATATTTATCTCCCATCGCAATTCCATTATTTGTGTCGAACATTTCTATGTAATTGAAAAAGTTAATTTTGGTTAAATCATAGAATTGTTGAACTGTACTTAAACTGGTATCTGTTTTGCAAAGGTGACCTAAACCAGTTACTATCCAAATATTACTTTCATCAATAGCCGATAGACAAATTGCATGAGTGAAATTTTTCTGTATCCAACTTACACCACCATTAATCGTATAGTAAACATTTGCGCCTGAAGCAAAAACTGCAAAATTACTATCTTTTGCATCAACTGTACAACCCGCGCCACTAAAAGTAGTTTGTTTTTCCCATTGTGAAAATATACTTACACAACCGAAAAACAAAATTGCGAAAAAAAGTTTAGTCCTCATTCTTTC
>JAFGSC010000237.1 GCA_016934875.1 Candidatus Atribacteria bacterium | reverse complement strand
TTTTTGGGAGGATCCCAGTGATTGGAATAGTTTCTTTTTACTTGCCAGGTAGTTTTCAAAATTTTCATGAATTTCAAAATGCTCATCACTGATATTCGTAAAAATTGCCAGGTCAAAATCACAGCCTTCTACCCTCGACAGACTGAGCGAATGCGAAGAGACTTCCATAATGGCAATATCGGTTTTACAAGCTCTCATTTCTGAAAATGACCTTTGCAAGTCGATCGATTCCATGGTCGTCATTTTAGAAGTAACAGCTTGATGGTCAATCACATTTTCAACAGTCGTTAATAACCCGACTTTCTTATGGGACTCTTCGAAAATAGATTTCAACATGTAGGCAACGGTCGTTTTCCCATTCGTGCCGGTAATGCCAATCAAGGTTAAATCATGTGTTGGAAACCCATAATAGCGATTCGCCAAAAGAGCAAGCGCTTTTCGAGTATCCTTAACCAGGATAGAGGTAATATCCTGAAGATCGAAAGGAACATTTTTTTGTATTAAAACTGCTTTTGCACCCTTTTGTATAGCTTCGGGAATAAAGCGATGTCCGTCCCGAACAAACCCATCGATACAAACAAAAAGATAATCTTTCTGGACTGTTTTTGAATTTTGAGAAATTCCCCGTATCTCAATATCGTCCCTTCCCTTGATTTCTAAAATTTCTAAATCCTGAATTAAATCCTTTAACTTCATTTTTTACCCTGATCTCATCAATTTTATTTTTCTGTCAATATATCGTGAATTTATCAATCACTCTGTAACAAAACCATAAGGATTATCTTACTGAATATTCCTTAAAAAGTAAATGCTTTATAAATATAAATGACTGTTATCTAGGAGAAACTGAAAGATAGGGTAGTGCCTTGGAAGCAATTTCTTTAAACACTGGCGCAGCTACCGTTCCTCCATAATAACTACCCTTGGGTTCATCAAGCATGACGATGATGGCTATTTCCGCATCATGGCTGGGAGCGAATCCTACAAACCAGGAGGTAAATTTTTCAAAGGAATAGCGACCTATCGAGAAATCAAATTTTTGAGAGGTTCCCGTTTTCCCGGCAGCAGTATATTCTTCAAGTTTTGCCATTTTCCCTGTTCCATCATCAATAACTGCCTGTAAGATATTCACCATGACCTCTGCGGTCTGGGATGAAATAACCTGTCGGACCTCCTCGGGCTGATACTCTCGAACTACATTGAACTCCGAATCAATGACTTCTTTAATCACCATGGGTTTCATTAAAACACCATGGTTGGCTATTGAAGCAGCAGCCATTACCAATTGTAAAGGTGTTACCGATATTTCCTGTCCAATTGACAAAGAAGCAATGGATATTTTTGACCATTGTTCTACCGGTCTGAATAGTCCGGAGGTTTCTCCCGGTAAACGAATTCCTGTTTCTGCACCAAAGCCAAAATTTTGGATATATTCGGCAAAAACATGCTGATCTAATCTTGTTCCCACTTCAATCAGCCCAACATTACAAGAATTCTTGACAATTTCGGTCAGATCCTGTGGGCCATGCGCTTCAATATCCCGAATAACGGTTCCCTGGTAATTAATCCAGCCTTTACAATTAAAACGATCATTCAGACTGGCAACTCCATTCTCAAGCGCAGTAGCAATCGTAAAAATTTTAAAAGTTGAACCTGGCTCGTAATTGTCGGTAATTGCGCGGTTTTTCCAGCTATCCTTCGATGAATTTGCAAAATCATTCAGGTTAAAAGTTGGTTTTGTTGCCATGCTTAAAATCTCGCCAGTTTTCGGGTTGACGACAATGGCTACTGCTGATTTAGGGCGGTACTGTTGATAGGCCTTTTGTAATGCCTGTTCAGTGATATGTTGAATGACTTCATCAATCGTTAAAATGATGGAAAGTCCATCCCTGGAAGGTTTAAATCTTTCTATGCTTAGTGGTATTTTACCTCCTGATGCGTCTCTTTCCATGACCACTAATCCTGGAGTACTTTTCAGATCGTTCTCAAAATACATTTCCAGTCCCTCTAATCCCTGGTTATCGATTCCTACAAAACCTAAAACATTGGAAGCAAGAGATTCTTTTGGGTAAAAACGCTTACTTTCAGTGACAAAATCAATACCCTCTAGCTCCATCTCTTTTATTTTTTCGAACTGATCCTGGGTAATTTTTCTCTGGACCCAAACAAAATATTTATCTTTTTCTAATTCTGTCAAGACATCCTGATATTTAAGTCCAAGCTTTTCTGAAAGGATTTTTGCTATTTCACGAGGATTAGTAATCTTATAGGGCATGGCAAATAATGATTTTGAATCTACGTTGATTGCCAGCTTTTTTAAATTCCGGTCAAAAATAATTCCTCTTTTTCCATCTAATACATATGAAGTCACATGTTCTTTTCTGGCAATTTCATTGAGCTTACTGCCCTCAACAACCTGTATCTGGTATAGACGAAAGATCAGGGTTAAAAACAAGATGATAAAAACAAGGAATAATAGAAAAATTCTTTCTCTTTTTTCGTCCAACTGAAACAAGATTTCATGCCTCTATGATAAATTTGCTACCTCTATTTTATCGATTTTTAAAAATTTGTAAATCAGATAATTGGC
>JAFGSC010000236.1 GCA_016934875.1 Candidatus Atribacteria bacterium | reverse complement strand
TTTGCTGCTGGGAACATCAAAATATTTGAAATCGGGCAAACTAAACCAATACTTCGAATACAGGATTCTGGCTGCCGAAGCCCTTTATAAGGCGGGGAAAGTGGATTACATCGTCATTAGTGGCGACAACAGCCGAAAAGATTACAACGAACCCCTGGACATGAAGGATGAATTAGTCAAGAGAGGAATACCTGAGCAGCGGCTCATCCTCGACTACGCCGGTTTTAGGACATTTGACTCCATTTATCGCATGAAGGAGATATTTGGACAGAACCAATTCACCATCATTTCGCAACAATTCCACAATCAGCGGGCGGTTTACATTGCCAAGGCTCTAAATATAAATGCTGTGGGATACAATGCCAAAGATGTGGATGCCTATAATGGATTCAAAACAAAAGTAAGGGAAAAATTCGCCCGGGTTAAGATGATCTTGGATTTACTTGTCAGTAAAAAGCCCAAATTTCTGGGCGAAAAAATAAGTATTGAGGAGTGACACATCCAATAAACACGAAATATTCAAAAAGAATAGCAATTCAATATTATAAGAATCCTGACTTTTTAGACAATACAGGAATAACTTGAAAGTAAAACAAACTTTACTAATTTTGAAAAATATAAATATATTGTAAATATTTTATTTTAACAAAGGACTTGAAACAACAATATGAAAAATCTCATTCTCGTATTACTACTATTAATCAGCATTAATACACTATCGCAAAACCTTAATGATTTCTCTGTTTATGTAGAGATGATTAAAGAACAAAAAATCCAGGAAAAAGAAATACTAGATTTACTGATCAACAAAAAATTAATACTGGAATCAAAGAACAGTGAAGAGCATGCAAATTTGTCCTTTATGGTTGCAAAAAGGAACTATAAAAATATAAACCAATTATGCGGTGAGATACTGCGTAAACACATCTCATCCACAGAATTTCAATCAATGGATAAAGAAGTGTTTGTCTGTAAAGAAGTATTTCTGAGTGAAGGAATTTATTGCCAAGGCGCCACAGTTATGCTATTAAACAATGAAACAAGAGGCTCTTTCTATTATCTATACCAACCAAACTGGAAATTTCCATTTTCAATCCAAGATGAAATATCGATCCCCGACAAGTTTCTATGCAACACAATATCAAAAGAATACGACAAGTTTTCAAATTCAACAAAATATCACACCAACCCCAAAGGATTTGGAGATGATGGAAGAACTGACAACATCACTTTTCACCGAATTGATAAAGACGATACAAGTCGATATTATATGAGAATCCGAAAATTTGGCTCAAATCCAGGATCAGGGGAAGGAGTAACAATACTGTTCAAAGATGGAACGAGAATCACGAAAGATGTTCAAACTGAGGTACAAGTTGTCCAACATTTCCTTACAAAGGAATCTAACTATGAGCATCATGCTTTTATTGAATTGACGCAACAAGAAATTAAGGTGCTCGCTGAAAAAGATATGGATGCAATAAAAATTTTCATTTACATTGAAGAAATATTAACTCCATGGAAATATAAAGCTTATATAAAATGTCTTCTTAATGCAAAGAATTAATACCTTAAACTTATCAAATCAAATGCATTGAAAGATCTTTAAATTTTATATAAAACACCTAAAAACTCCGACCCACCCAGGCCGGAGTTTTTTATTATGTATCATGCAATAATCAAATCAGTTCGATGCTGCGTCTCACAAATTTGATCAAAAACACAACCTTTTCAGCATGTTGTTCAACAGCGGGGACTCAAGACTCTTAAAAAATCCATACCTTTAATTGTTCAAAAAGCCCCATTCATGAAAAAAATCCTCGCATTACTAGCCATCTCAACAATAATCGCCTGCAATACAAAAAATAATTGCCCCTATAGCGAGCCTGCCAATCTAAACGATGGATTAATAGTATCAACGTTGGAGAAACACAACTTGAAAAAAAGCGCGTTTGAAAAAGCAAACCACGACATTTGCAGCGGGAAATATGGGAATATTCACAGTGTATTGATCATTCACAACAACGAGTTGGTTGTGGAGCAATATTACAATGGGTGGGATAAAGACGAACTGCATTTTTTAGCCTCCACAACCAAAAGCTTCAGCCCACTATTGATTGGGATGGCTATTGAAAAAGGGATGATAAAAGATGCCGACCAGAAGATGGTTGACTTTTTCCCAAACCACACCAACCTTCGTGAAGATTCACTAAAAAGCCTTGTCACCCTGAGAAACCTTCTGACAAACAGTTCCGGGTTTGAATGGGATGAACAGTCACAACCCATCGATTCTCCAAAAAACATGGGGGTACAGATGGATCAAAAAGACAATTGGCTGGAAGCATCCCTGGATTTGCCCATGGACACAACCCCAGGAACTCGATACACCTACAGTGGCCCAAACAACATTATCCTGGGCGAAATCATAAAAATCACGACAGGTCAAAACATCGCAGATTTTGCTGCCGACCACTTATTCAAACCCTTAGGGATAAAAGAGTTCAACTGGTTTGCTAAAAATGGAATCTATGACGTTGGCGGAGGACTAAAGCTCAAGTCGAGGGATATTGCCAAATTTGC
>JAFGSC010000235.1 GCA_016934875.1 Candidatus Atribacteria bacterium | reverse complement strand
ATTATCTTAATTTAAACTGAAAATAAAAAATATTCGGATCTTTTTCTTAAATAAAGAAAGGGTCTCTCCTGTTACCTTCATCCAGAAAGCCCTTCGGCAAAATGCCAAAGGGCTAGAAAAGTCTTGGCTCCCCCTTCCAGACAGAACGATTTTCGAACTTTTTGCATGACTGAAGAAATTGAAAAAGTGTACCGGGAGTTAGAAGAAACGATTAATACTTGATATTATTATAGATCTTCAAGACACTTTAAAAGGTTAGAAAAAGTTAGTGAATTATTAGGCTAATGCAACCATTGTAGTGCCTTTTTATTGTCATTCAATTTATTTATTTTATTTTTCGTTTCAAAACAACTAATTAAAAAGTCATAATGGCTAATAAAGAACCTAAGCCACTTGCAAAAAAATCAAATGAGTTATAGTATGTACTGGTTCCCCACATAGGTTTAAATTCTTCAATAGTTAATATTAAAAATATTAGTAAAGAACTGAGAAAAACAATAAGGCGACCATTACTGCTGCTCAACTAATTCTACTCGGCGATTTAATGATCGACCCTCTTCGGTTTTATTGGACGCCACAGGAGCTAAAGGTCCAACACCATAGGCTTTAAGACGATTTGGAGATATTGCATATTTTGAAACCAAAATTTTTACAATAGCATCACCTCTTTCCTGAGAAAGTTTTATGTTATAATTAAATTCCCCTATATAATCGGTATGTCCTACCACATATAAGTTTAGTTGGAGATCTTGTTTAAGTAATTTAGCTATCTCTTTTAATGCTGGTTCAGACTCTGGCTTGACCTCGGCCTTATCAAAATCAAAGTAAATTCCATAAATCGAAGCATGACCGGTTAATTTAATATCTTGAGCTAAGTTTTTTGCCTCTACTATTACCTCCTGAGCCATCTCCTGTTTCTCTGTAATCGTCAATTCATAACATTCTCCATCACAGTGAGCAAACACATAAATCCAGAATGTTTTATCTCCTTTTTCCAATTTTAGCCAGGCTTCCTCTGGAGAGGCTTCATACACTAAAGTTCCCCCTATTTTCTCTAGAGCATTTTCATAGTTCCGCAAGATCTGAAGTTCACTGGGGGTTGCCGTGTGCTCCTCTTTAATTTCATAAGAAATGTCATATCTATGGCCTTCTACCTTGACATCTTCCCCTTCACTGTTTTTAAAGTCCATCTGGTCAAAATCTTTTTCGTTATAATCAACAATGTAAAAATTTGGCATTCTGGTAATAAGGGGATGATCTTTACTTTCTGGGATATCTTCCTGAGCGATAGAAATAACAGAAATTATCAACAACAATGATAAAACAAAACCTAAAATGATAAACAATTTTTTACTCATTTTTTTTACCTCCTTTTATTTTTTATAGTCAATTTATATCAGATGGAATTTGAAACACACTCTGCTCATTGTATATGCACTATGCCCTAAACTTTTATGAATATATCCCTTATTTATCATTCGATAAAACATCGAAAAATCCTTCTTTTCCTACGATAAATTTATAAAAACAAAAAAAATCCTTCAGCAAAAGGCCAAAGGCCTTGGAATTGTCAGGTTTCTCAGACTGTAACATAGACAGAACTTTTACTTCTATATTCTATTTTCCTCACCAAGCTTATGGGATCGGGTCTTGAAATATCACTTTTCATCTTTCCCATCAATTTTTTCAATTAAAATGGGACAACATATCCTATTTTTTCTATGTTTTAATTTTCAATTTTGCGAAGTCTTCCTTTAGGATGTCTATATATAATAATACCTAAATTCTCAACCATCTGGTTAAGAACTCCTCAGATCCTATGGGTTGTCTGCTAAAAGTTATCGAATTAGTAACACATCTACCTATTTTTAAATTCTATGTCCCTGGAACCAACTGCTTTTCTAATATAATGGGAACCATTAATGTTTGAGCATAGGATACTGGCTTAAATCGAGCCATAAAACTACCTCCTCCTAATTACTGTTTTTTTTATCAAAAATCAATTTTTACTATATTTTTTAAAATATGAGACTTTTCCGACAGTCTCATTAGGCGATGTGGCGGCAACCAGTAATGACTTATTACTAACCTACTCCCATGGGAAAGTAAGTTACAGAGATTACTACCCTATCTATCTCGGCGGGGGAATAACGCCGAGTTGCTGGAGAAGGCCCAGTGCATCTTGACTCCACCAGGTTTCCACCACTTTACCGTCAGCAAAGCGGTAGAAGCTGATGCCTGTGATGGTTACGTGGTTTCCTGTTGGGGGAATTCCCATAAACTCACCCTTTTGCGTACCGGTAACTGTCCAACGTTTCGCAATCTTATCCCCTTCAGCAATCTCGTCATCAAGGATAAGATGGAAGTCCGGTAAGGCGGTGAAGAGTCCGGCGGCGGATTGCTTCATCTCCTCGAGGGTGGCACCATGGAGCCCACTAGGATCGTGGCCCAAGTAGTCGGTGGCGTAAAGTTCGTCTATTACAGCAACGTTCCTCTGGTTCCAAAAGTCATTAACCGTACGGTAAAAAACCTTTTTATTGGCATCCGGATCACCGGGGTCACCGGTTACTTCAGACGGTGTGCCCCAGGTGAAATCTATGGGCCCCATCGGAGGAATCACGCCGAGTTGTTGCAGTAAGCCCAGTACGTCCTTCATCCACCAGCCTTCCACGAGCTTGCCGTCCGCGAAACGCCAGATGGTCATCCCCGTCCACGTCGCCTCTATACCAGTCGCCGGGATACCCGCAAACTCACCCTGGTGTGTGGCGGTAATTATCCAGCGGACTGCCACCTTGTCCCCTTCGACAATCAGGTCATTAGTGGTGACATGGAAGTCAGGGAAGCTAGTTAGAATCGCTGCGACGTATCCTTTGTAGCTCTCGAGATTGGTAACCTTGGGATCGTTGGGATCATGGTTGACGAAGTCGGCGCCGAAAATCTCGTCTGCTATGGCCATGTTCCCTGTGTTCCAGAGCTCCGCGAGACGGCCGATAATAGCCTTATTGGTATCCGGGTCACCTGCTGCACTGCTCTCACCTTCAGCCATAAAAACCATTAAGATGGTAAAGGCAATGACCAGAATTAAATAGCTGACAATTTTTCCAAATTTAAGCATCTTTTTTCCCCTCCTTATATCTTTGCGACTCAGCCCATGTCTGAGTCGCCTTTATTGCTGGTTGACGCCATTTCGCCTAACTACTAAGATAAGTTCGATCATTTGATTAAAACCGAAATTCTAACTACTTTCGATGAATGAGAGGAATACGGGGTTTTTACACACAGGTTTTCAAAGCCCGCCAAAATTTTAAAAAATTATTTTACCCCTTCCCGATTTATTTAATTTAAAAGTAAAATATTAATTGTATAAGAAAATGAGATGTACAGTGTTCCCATTTATTCCATAATTAGATAATAGTACAGTTTTCTATTTTAATATTTTCTTTAATAACTCTAGCTCTTCAACTGCACCTTTTAATTTTTCTTCTAATATTTTTATTTTTTCATTTACGTGGGGATGTTTTATTAGTTCATTTTTGCTAGATTCTTCCACTAATTTTTCATCACCTTTTTCTTTTTTTCGAGTTGCTTCTACTAAACCAGAACCAAGTATGCCAGCAGGTAAGGCGAACAACCCAATTCCCAAGAAAGCAATCAAAGCTCCTACGATTTTTCCTAATGTAGTAATGGGATAAATATCACCATAACCTACGGTAGTTAAAGTAGTTATCCCCCACCACATCGCCGCTGGAATACTAGAAAATGCTTCAGGTTGAGCTTCTTTTTCAATAAAATATATTAGGCTGGAAAATATAATTAATAAAATAAATGCTATAAAGATTACTAAGAGCAATTCTTCTTTCTTATCTTTTAAGAGCTTTTTAAGTATAACTACGGCTTTTGAATATCGACCTATTTTAAATAAGCGGAATAGGCGAAAAAGACGCACTGCCCTAATAAATCTTAAATCTAAGGGAATAATCATGGGTAAATAAAAGGGTAAAATGGCTAATAAATCGATAATTGCATAAGGAGTAAAAATATATTTTATTCTTCCGGTGATAGAATTTCTATAATTTTTATTAATAGTGCAGGTCCATAATCTTAGGAGGTACTCTATGGTAAATATGGTCACTGAAAATATTTCAAAGATACGGAAAAAATATTGATATTGTAAATTTAATCTTTCAACAGTAGCTAAAATAACAGCAACTACGTTAAGCGTAATTAAGGTCATGATAAATATATCAAATAATTTGCTAATTCTATCTCTAATTGCTGCGATTTCTAATATTTCATATAATCTTTTTTAAAATTTAGTATTCATCTTTCATCATCTCTTACTAGATTTTAGAAAAGGAATCAATCTGTTTCTGTCTTTCTTGCTAAATCTTCAATTAGATATATTAATATTAAACCCGAGAATTGTTCAATATAAATTTTTTCTTTTACAGCTGTAATAATTTCTACCTTAGGTAATCCGACAAAATATTGAGTTTTAGAAAATCCTTCTCGTGTTATTGATATTCCATCACTATATGGATTATAAGAAATTTAATCAACGAAATACTATTTTTACAAAACGGGGACACACTTTACTTTTAAATATAGGGATACAAAAGAAAAATATCCCCGTCTTACAACTCCAGAGTTCTGTCGGGTAACAGTCCTTTATTTTGCTTAGATAAAAATATAATTATTAAAATATTTAATGTTTCCTTCTGTCAGTTACACTTCTTCTTTCGTTGCCAATTCTGCGTTCAACGCCTTTATGATTCGGATCGTTAGATTTCCTGCGGTCTATTCCCGTTCTCCGTTCTTTTCCATTACGGCGTTCTTTTTTATTCATAAGAAGTTCTCCTCCTTTTTATTAAAATTATCAATCCACTGAACATCACAGTCCATTTTTCCAAACTAAAAGAATTAGATATTTTTGAAGTTTAGCATTTTCGCTACTTCCCGATCTTTGTATCTTTAAGCGATTTTCAACAATTGTAAATAAAAAAGGACAGAGTAAAAATAGCTATATTACTATTCTTACTCTGTCCTTTTGCCTGAAAGATTCTTCCTAAATGATTAGGAAATAATTCTTTATAAGTAAAACTCTGTATGGGTTTTCCTAAAGTTTAGGGATTGCCCCTTCGGTGCTTTTTGGTATAAAGCTCTCCAGAGTTCTGTCCGGTAACAGTCCTTTGGCCTGAAAGTTTGGATATTTTTGGTATCTTACCTCTTCGGCTCCTTTTCTTTTATGATAGAAAGAAAAGGTCTCTCCTGTTACCTTCATCCAGAAGAAAATATTTAATTTTAGTTTGAGAGTAATGATAGAAGATTGATGCTTGAATGGTGAGTATAGTTAGGATGTGTTACTTGGTGGGTCTCTTGAGATAGAGAAAGAATGCTGCTCTTATGCTAAATCTTAGATAATAGTGCTTTTTATTTTAGTATAATGCTGTTATAGACATTCTGCTTTGATAAAAAATAGACTTATTTAATTTTTTTTAGTCATTATTTTATATATACTATACAGCTTATTAAAAATCCTTCTTTTTTTGAAAAATAATTTATATAAAGAAAAAAAGCCCTTCAGTAAAAACCAAAGGGCTGAAAATAACAAGTTCTCCCTATTGGACACGTTCAGAACTTTTGATATAAACTCAATTAATATTATGTAATAAAGCAAAGAACATTTTCTGTTTATTCACATTTTAAGAATTTTAATAACTCATATACAAGAAAAACTGGCCAAATAACTGCTTTTAAAAATCCCAAAACTCCCATCCAAAAACCTTT
>JAFGSC010000234.1 GCA_016934875.1 Candidatus Atribacteria bacterium | reverse complement strand
TCCGTAGCTCTAACGGGAGAGCACCGGACTCCAAATCCGGGGGTTGCAGGTTCAAATCCTGCCGGGCCTGCCTGATTTATGTTAGAAGTGGCTACAATGCACATGGAAAAAAGTACATTACATTATAGTAGACATGGAAAAGGTAAAGAATGAAAATAGTGCAATTATTTAAAAAATTAATCGATTTTGTAAAAGAGTCCAGAGCTGAGTTAAAAAGAGTGACCTGGCCTAATCGAAAGCAGTTGATCAGTAGTACAGTTGTTGTTATACTTATGATTGCTTTGATTGCTGTGTTTTTGGGCGTAGTTGATCTTGTTTTTTCACGTATCGTTACGATAATCTTGCAGCAATAAAACCTCAAAATAACAAATCAGCAGGCATGATATTCATTCGATTTGGAGTGTGATTGGCTATAAATAAAATTGTAGAGGAAAAAAAATGGTATGTTGTACATACCTATTCTGGCTATGAAAATAAGGTAAAGGTAAATTTAGAGCAACGCGTAAAATCGATGGGGATGGAAGACCAGATATTCCAGGTGCTTATACCGACGGAAAGAGTGCTGGAAACAAAGTCTGGGAAGAAAAGGTATGTGCAAAAAAAGGTTTTTCCCGGTTACGTTGTTGTTGAAATGAAAATGAATAATGATTCCTGGTATACGGTAAGGAATACACCTGGTGTTACGAGGTTTGTTGGGTCAGGTGGCAAGCCTATTGCCCTTAATGACAGTGAGATTAAAAATATTTTAAAACAAATGGGCAAGGGTGAAAAGAAACCAAAAATTGATATTGTTATTGGTACGAGTGTGAACATCATCACAGGTCCATTTACAGGATATACGGGAAAGGTCAATGAAATCGATCATCAAAAGGGGAAATTAAAAGTCTTGTTAACCATATTTGGCAGAGAAACGTCCGTAGAATTAGAATTTACAGATGTAGAGAAGTATTAAAAGTATTCATGAGTTTATCAATCGTAAGAATGATAATTATCTCCATTGCTTATGCTCAGTAGCAAATCAATAGCGAAAAGAGGAGTGAGTGAGATGGCTAAAAAAGTTATTGCAAATATAAAATTGCAAATTTCTGCTGGGGCAGCAAATCCTGCTCCACCTGTTGGCCCTGCTTTAGGTCAGCATGGGCTTAATATCATGGAGTTTTGTAAAGAGTTTAACGCTAAGACTAAACAAGATATTGGTACTGTGATCCCGGTGATTATTACAGTATATCAGGATCGCACTTTTGATTTTATTTGTAAAAAACCGCCTGTTTCTTTTTTGTTAAAAGAGGCAGCAAAAATTGAGAAAGGCTCTGGTGAGCCAAACAAAAATAAGGTGGCAAAGATTAGTAAAGATAAGGTCAGGGAAATTGCTGAAAGAAAGATATCTGATCTTAATGCTAATGATATTGAGAATGCAATGAAAATCGTCGAGGGAACAGCCAGGAGCATGGGTATTGAGGTTGAATAATCAATGCAGCTGATTTCTGTTCATTCCCGCTGTTTCATGATAATCATTGCTGTGGGAGGAAAATATCCAGTAAAACCACAAGGAGGAAGAGATGGGTCAAAAAAGAGGTAAAAAGTACACTGAAATTATTAAGAAATATGACAAGACAAAACTGTATGAGATTGAAGAAGCAGTTAAGTTAGCAAAAGAACTGAGTTGGGTAAAATTTAACGAATCAGTTGATGCAGCGATAAGATTAGGGGTAAATACCCGGAAATCTGAAGAACAGGTAAGAGGAGCAGTTGACTTACCCAATGGCACTGGCAAAGAAACCAAGGTCGTTGTTTTCGCCCAGGGTGAGAAGGTTAAAGAAGCTCAAGATGCTGGTGCTGATTTTGTTGGCGGAGAAGACTTGGCTGAAAAAATACAAAACGGTTGGGCTGATTTTGATGCAGCAATTGCTACACCTGATATGATGAAAGTTGTTGGAAAGTTAGGGCGTGTTCTGGGTCCACGTGGTTTAATGCCAAACCCAAAAGTTGGAACGGTTACTTTTGATGTTAAGGAAGCTATATCATCCATTAAAAAGGGTAAAGTTGAATATCGGGCAGACCGATTTGGCATTGTTCATACTATGATAGGAAAGATTAATTTTACTGATGGTCAGTTAATAGAGAATTTTAAAGCACTGATGGATGCGATCTTAAAAGCAAAGCCTTCTTCGGCAAAAGGAAGGTATTTAATCAGTGTGTCAATTTCTTCAACGATGGGTCCGGGAATTAAATTAGATACCACAAAACTATTAGCTTAATAAGTTTAGCGTTCATAGAGAAGTAAAACTAGATTGGTTTAAAAAAAATAGTGTAAGCAAAAAGTCCTTAGATAACAGGTATCACGACAAGTGGTTTAAATGTTGAGCACAAGCCTGTTGAGGAATGGTGATGATTTGGAAAAAATCCTTCCTTTATTTTTCTAAGGAAGGATTTTTATTATTTATAACTTACTTTACACATAGAAAGGAGGAATCTATTTGCCACTAAACAAGGAAGGGAAAAAAATCATCGTAGATGAGATATTAGCAGAATTAAAAAAATCATCTGGAGTCATTTTAACTGACTATCAGGGACTTAGTGTTCAGGGGATTAACCAAATCCGAAAGAATCTAAAAGAAAAAGGAATTAAGTATAAAGTATTTAAAAACACCCTGATTGAGAGGGCAGCCAAAGAAGTAGGCTTGGAAGAGTTAATCACGGATTTATCCGGATGTACTGCCATTGCTTTTTCTGATACAGAGCCTATATTAACACTTAAAATGCTCAATCAATATGCCCTAGAAAATAAGGAAATATTCAAACTTAAAAAAGCCTTTATCGAAGGACAAGTATTTTTTGGTGACCAATTAGGGAGAATTGCCAATTTACCCACCAAGAAAGAACTGATTGCAACATTATTAGGAAATATGAAATCACCAATTTCGTCTTTCGTATATACACTAAGCGCCCCGCTAACAGGTTTAGTGAATGTAATTGATCAAATTAGAAAGCAAAGAGAAGAAAGTAGTCTATAGTTTTGGTTATCATAGATTAAAAAATGACAGGAAATAAAAAGATAATAAATATAGGTTATAATATCAATCATAGATTGAAGGGAGGTGAATTCATTGGTAGATAAGCAGGAAGAGCAACAAGAAGAACAGAAAGAAAGTACTAAAAAAGAAGAAACTACATCAGCTAAAGGCAGTAAAGTCAGTAATGTTGTCAATGAAATTATGGAAAAAGTGGAAAAATTAACGGTACTAGAATTGGCAGACTTAGTAAAAGCCCTAGAAGATAAATTTGGTGTTAGTGCAGCAGCTCCGGTTGCGTATCAAGCAGCAGCACCTGTACAAGGTGGGGCAGCTGCGGTACAAGAAGAAGAACAAACCGAATTTGATGTTATTTTGAAGGAAGTAGGGGCAAATAAGATCCAGGTTATCAAAGAAGTAAGGGCTGCAACTGGTCTTGGCTTAAAAGAATCTAAGGATCTCGTAGAGGGTGCACCAAAAGCAGTAAAGGAAAAAATAGCTAAAAAGGATGCGGATGCATTAAAGGAAAAATTAGAAGCAGTTGGTGCAAAAGTAGAGATTAAATAATAAAAAGTTGATGATATATAGATTATATTAAAATTTATGATCATCATTGGTCGTTCATCATAACTGGATGATTTATACAAGAAGATACCTGTAAAATTCATAGGTATCTTCTTGACTTTTTATATCTCAAATGTTATACTACAAATTTGTACATCATATATCAAGTAAAGGTTGGTGTTCAAAGTGCAGGATCAAAAATTAAAAGTATTGGATTATTCCAAAACCAAGAATTATATAGACCCACCTAACTTTCTCGATATTCAAAAAGAATCTTACCAAAAATTTTTACAAACAGAGATTCTCCCGGAAAAACGTCAGAATACAGGTTTAAACAAAGTTTTTAAGGATGTTTTTCCTATCCAGGATTTTACTGGCAACCTCGTGTTAGATTACTTGTATTATTCGATTAAAGAGAGCAAATACTCTCCAATAGAATGCTGGGAAAGAGGAAGTACCTATGCAGCTCCTTTGGAAGTAAGAATTAGTTTGGTCAATAAAAAAACTGGAGAAATAAAAGAGCAGGATGTTTTTATGGGTGAATTACCGTTAATGACCGATAGCGGTAGCTTTATTATTAATGGAGCAGAAAGAGTTGTTGTGAACCAGCTCATCCGTTCGCCAGGTATTTATTATGGCAGTGAAGAGTACAGCGATAGTAAAACTTTATATAATTATCGTATTATACCCAATCGAGGTTCATGGCTAGAGTTTGGTTTTGATAGCAACAACATGATTTATGTTCGCATTGATAAGAAAAGGAAAATTCCTGCCACCACACTTTTAAGAGCATTGGGTTACGAAAGCAATGAACAAATCATGGATTTGTTTGACAATAGTGAAGTTATTCAGGAAACTTTATCTAAGGACAACACTCGTAACAAGAGAGAGGCGCTCATTGAAATATTCAGAAAATTGAGACCTAGTGAGCCTCCTACGGATAGGAATACACATCAACTTTTGGATCGATTGCTGTTTGATTCAAAGAGATATGATTTGGCGGATGTAGGACGATATAAGGTAAATCAAAAACTGCATATCCAAAATAGAATATTAGACAAAACAGCTTCCAAGGCTGTAATAGATCCT
>JAFGSC010000233.1 GCA_016934875.1 Candidatus Atribacteria bacterium | reverse complement strand
CTAGTCAGAGGAATTTGTGAGGAAATTCGAATCCTGGGATACGAACTTGCTACACCCCAGGAAGCTAGGGGTATATTAGGTCTTAATCCCGCTTAATTGAATTCATTAATGTTGTAGAAATCAAATCATCAATCCTTCAAAGAAAAAATATTTCTTTCAATAAAATGCCAGGTCTTTAAATAATCAGTTCCCTTGATCAGACGTGAAAACTCATCATGATCAATTTGATTCAATAAATGCCAGATCTTCCTGGTCATTCGCGTGTTTGCTTCAAAAGTGCCTTTGATATCCCATCGTGTGGGTGAGGTATCGGAAGTCATATAATCATTATAATTGTATTTTTGCAAGTAGTATAGAAATTCCACATAATCCAGGAAATGTTTGCTTCCGGTCCAGAGATCCCAATCCCAGCGACCATCGTTGTCATTGATGTGAATATAAAGAGGGAATTGACTTTCAGCAATCAGAGAAACTGCTTCTGCCGGATTTTCGTTATCAAACATAATCGAGTGGCCA
Source organism: Candidatus Atribacteria bacterium (assembly GCA_016934875.1). Taxonomy (GTDB): domain Bacteria; phylum Atribacterota; class Phoenicimicrobiia; order Phoenicimicrobiales; family Stramentimicrobiaceae; genus JAFGSC01. The sequence continues at coordinate 6,056 of JAFGSC010000233.1, read as the reverse complement.
AAATCCAGGGTGATCCCCAACTGTTGATTCTTGATATCATTGAGCAAGCAAAGAGTCTTTGAAGCTGTATCCAGAAAGCAGCGCCCCCTGGTTTCAGCAGGTTTGTACTCAATAAATAAAGGTATTTCTGTTCGATAAGACGCTGCCTCGCCAAATGTTTCGATGAGATATTTCCAGGATTGGGCATAATCACAGTTAAAATTAAATTCATAACCGTCACCCAGAGGGCAGCAAGTCACTTTATCTGCCCCTGCTTTGTGGGCGAAATCTTTTGCTTCTTTGATGAAGCGGACAGCTTTGTCTCGAATTGCTTTGTTACTTGAGGTTAGTCCTCCATTTTTGAATTCCGGTTCTGCCTTAACATTTACATTAATGGCTGCCAGATTCAGCTGGTATTTATTCAGTAAGTTTTTCAAATTTTCCGGATCACATACCTCATAAGGATAGACTACCTCAACACCATCCATTCCGTTTATTTCCGAAACCATTTTAAACTTTTCTTCGAGAGTTTTTTCCTCATTATAAACATGAAAACGGTCTTTGGTTTGACTTAGAAAACCGGTTATAACAGATTGTTTCGGCATTTTATTACTCATAAATAAACCCCTACTTTCTTTTATTGATAATTTCCATTGCCTTTTTGGCAATATGGTTAGCAGAAATCCCGTACTTTTCAATGACCAAATCATATTTACCACTTTCTGCGAAAGTATCATCCAAACCCATATTATCAAAAAGAACAGGATAATTTTTTAAACAAAAATTAGACAGCTCATATCCCAGTCCATTCCTTTTTTGATGGTTTTCCACGACCAATAGTGCTCCGGTTTTAGAAATTGAATTGATTAGGGTCTGGTAATCAAAAGGTTTAACCGAGTACATATCAATAATTTCAGCAGAAATTCCTTCTTTCTTTAGCATCGCACTGCTTTCTAAGGCTTGAAAAATAATATCTCCATAGCTGACAATGGTAATATCATTTCCTTTTTCGAGGATCTTGCTCCCCCCTAAAAGAAACTCTTCATCAGGATCATAGACATCAAAAAGAGGGTCTCGCATCAAGCGAATAAATACAGGACCAGAGGTTTTTATAGCCAGATCAAAGCATTTTTTAGCGGCAATGGTATCGGCAGGAACCAGTACTTTCATATTGGGAAGGGTCGTCATAAAGGCAATGTCTTCTGTTGCCTGATGGGTTACACCATCGATGGCAGCGGTAATTCCTCCATGGGAGGAAAGAAATTTTACGTTCAGGTTCGGGTAGCAAATGAAAGTTCTAACTGTTTCGATGGCCCGCATGGTAATGAAAACACCATAAGAACAGGCGATTACTGTCCGTCCATCGGCGGCCATACCGGCTGCAGCTCCCATGGTATTGGATTCTGCAATACCCATATTGAAATATCGCTCAGGATATTTTTCACCAAAGAGATAAGAATAGGTTGAATAACCAATATCGGCTTCAAAAACCACAAAATGCTTATCCATTTCTCCATATTCAAGCATTCTCTGGGAAAAGGCTTTTCGGGTAGCCACATCAGCTTTTTTCATTCTTGTTCTCCTTTCCTGATGCATTCTACTGCTTTTTTATATTGTTCTTCGTTTGGTGCTAAACCATGCCATTCCCGGATATTCTCCATGAAGTCAACACATTTCCCCTTCACGGTGTTGGCAATAATACAGATTGGTCTCTTCTTGATTGTCAGGGCTTTTTCCAGTGCCAAAAGAATTTCCTTCATATTATGACCATCAATGGTGATTACTTCCCAGTTGAACGCCTGAAATTTTTTATTAATAGGTTCCATGGGCATCACTTCTTCCGTAAAGCCATCCATCTGAAGGTGATTACGATCAACAATAGCAATAAGATTATCTAAATGGTATTTATGTGCAGAGGCTGCTGCTTCCCAGATCATCCCTTCATTGAGCTCCCCATCTCCCAGCACAATGAAAACATGATAATTCTTCTTTTCTAATTTACCTTCTAAGGCCATTCCTACACCGATACTAAGCCCCTGCCCGAGGGAGCCGGTGGTCATATCGACGCCAGGAGTTTTTAACTTATCTGGGTGACCCTGTAGAATACTATTAAGCTGTCTAAGTGTTTTTAATTCTTTCATTGGGAAGGCTCCTTTCATGGCCAAACAGGCATACCAGACAGGGCAGGCATGGCCTTTAGAAAGGATAAAACGGTCTCGGTCTGGCCATTTGAGGTTTTTCGGGTCGAATTTCATAATATCAAAATAGAGTGCGGTGACAATGTCCGCTGCGGATAAGGCGCCGCCGGGGTGTCCAGATTGGGCTGTGTAGATCATGTCTATAATGTTCAACCGAACTTCCCGGGCGATTGTTTTGAGGTTTTTGGCCCGTTCATCAAGTGTTTTACTTGTGGTAAGCATTCTGCCCTCCCAACGGATTTGTTTAAATATATTTTGTATACAATATTTATAACATTTATATCAGCTATTGTCAATAAAATAACTAAGGAATATCAAATGATTGATTTATTCCAGATGGTAAATAGTTATGGATAACTAGATTTTTTAAATGAATATTCTGTGATACTCATTATTTGTGAATGATAATATAGTTTGGGAAGTTTATTAAAGAAGCAATCTGGTTATATTTTTAATTTGTTGAAGATATCAACTAACGCATTTTGATCTCCTACATTGCCTGGGAAAATAATAAAGGGAAGAGAAGGATAGAAATGCTTGTCCGGAAGAGAAACGACAGGTATACCGGGTAAAATTTGACCTAAGACACGTGATTGTTTTATTAGGAGTCCTTTAGCAAGTATTTGATGGGAAGTAATTCCTCCTTTAGCAACCAAAAAAGCGGGTTTTGGATTGAGATCCTTAACAATTTCTGCTAAAAAGTTGGAAATCTTTTGTCCGAGTAAAAATCTTTCTTTCTTTGAATTCAGGTATACTTCTTGCCTAGAGGTAAATACAACCGGCGTCTCATTTTTCTCCAGATGAAAACTGATTTTCTTTTTAAAATCGGATAGAAGATATTGGTAATCCTTTTCTTTGGAAAATCTATGGATATCGATTTCTAACGGAACCACTGAGGTCATCCCGATCAATTTTTGTAACTGTAGAGTTGTTTGGTGAACATATGAGCCGATTACAAAAAGACCAGGTCCTTTTTCAGAAATGATTTTATGATTTAATAAAGGCTGATCAGGATTTTTAGTTAGGCTTTTTACGAAAGAAGCGGCACTTTGAAATAGAAAAGTTTTGCCTTTTTTCATGAAAGGTAAGATTGACTCACTGAACTGATTAAGGTGTTCATATTTTGTTGCATTCACAATGACCATCTGCCGGTTTTGAAGATTAGAAAGATAGTCATTAAGTTCTTTTTTATGATCTGGTTGGAGTTGGGATAGTGAAATTGACTGGACCTGTTTTGCTTTTATCTGCTGGTTTGTTTTTTCTTCAATATATAAAGGAAGATAGGAATTTGAATAGTGGAAAATAGAATCTTTGGCAAATTCTGTCTGATCAGTTGGTGTATCCCTTTCTTTAAATCGGATGAAATGTGTATCATTATAGGTAATACGTTTGCCTTCAAAAAAAGCTGGAATAAGAAATATTGCATCGGTTTTTTTATGTATTTCACCTTCCCAAAAGTGAAGGATAGTATTGATTTCCAGTGGAAAGTGACTCCGAAGTGTTGAGTCAGAGCGGCTTATAAAGACAATTCGGTAATCATGTGATCGATTCACTGTAATAAGATTTTTCATGATTCCAGAGATTATGGCTTTAACTTCATACGGCGCATAAGCTCGAGAATTTGTTAGGATATAAAAAAAGGATTGATTATCTCCAAGTGCTATTTCTAAATATTCGGGTTCCCAACTAGTTAACAGTAAACAGCCATGGATGGTCTGAATTCCGGTAGGATCATCATCTAGGATCACAAATTTTATTTTATTTTTCATCCGTTACCTTTTTTGTCTCGACAGGTAGACAGGTATAAGTTCAATTTTTCTATTATACACTAGAATAATTTAGCTTAATGTGTCTTTATAAATATTCTAACTGTTTTTTTATCCAATTGCTATCATGTTTTGATTTCTTCTTCTATTCGACACATCTATACGACACAACCTTTCCTGCCACCTAGTTCTGCTATTACTTTTTGGGCATCCAGGTTGTCAAATCATTTCATAGGCTTTCCTTTTTCTATATTCATTCTAGATGGAGGTTGAAAACCTTTTTGCCAGCTTCATGATTTCTCCTGCTTTATTGTGGAAAGGAACTTGTTTTAATCTCCTTAGACTTTCCAAAATACCAAAAACTGGTTGTAATCGTTTTATGAATATTGAGGGTAATTTACTAGGCCTATAAATGAAATATAACCTTGCTATTTTAAAAGCAAATGAAAATTTATCATTGTTGATCTCTAATGTAATCGCATAACAAGGATTTTGGGATACAAATTCACCTATAATACCTATAACAATAGTAGTATGGATAATTCCTGTTATTATATTCCATTTTTTTCACAATTTCTGTCAATCTGTCAAAGTAGAGTATATCAACCTGGATAAAGAGATTTTTCTGTTAAGTGATTTTTAAGCATTCTGGATATACCTTGCATCAATAGTATTGATAGTGGCTCTTTAGTTTGTTTTTTGAAAAGAATACCAATATATGATACTACATGTCCATTTCCATTCCCACCGGTAACTAGAAAAGCCATACGTATTCCCCAACAGTATAAATTATTGATAGATTATTGTTGTTTATTATTGCAAAATATTATTGGTAGTTATTATAGCAGAGAATATTTTATAAAATCATATGTGTAAGATTTCAAATCATAATTCCTTTTGTGATATGATAATAAAAAGTAAATGTCTTATATAAAAGCGGTGATTTTATGATAAAAAACGTTGAAATCGCTAAGGTTTTTGATAATATTACCAATATATTAAAAATAAAAGATGAAAACAAATTTAAAATAAGGGCTTATGAACGTGTTGCTGAAATCATAGAAAATCTTCCTATGGAAGTTGAGACCATTTATCAAACAGGTAAGTTGGGCGAGATACCGGGGGTAGGAGACGCTATTTCGAAAAAAATTGAAGAATTAATAAAAACAGGAAAATTAGAATATTTTGAAAAATTAAAAGAGGCGGTTCCATTAAGCGTGCTAGAGTTATTGGATATTCCTGAAGTGGGTCCGCAAAAGGTAAGAATTTTCTATGAAGAGTTGGGTATTGATAATATACCAAAATTAGAAGACGCTATCCGTAACCATCAATTGCAAAATTTGCCAGGAATGGGTAAGAAAACAGAAGAAAATATTTTAAGAGGGATTCAGTTATATCGTAGCAGAAAAAAGAAAACATCTATTGGAATTGTTTTGCCGATAGCAGAAGAAATCGACAGGCAATTAAAATCAGTTCAAGCAGTTCAAAGAATTGATATTGCCGGGAGCCTTAGGCGAAGAAAGGACCTCATAGGAGACATTGATATCTTAGTTTCATCTCAGAAACCTGAGATCGTGATGGAAAATTTCATTCATTTGCCCCAGGTAATAGAGGTTTTAGCAGAAGGTTTAACAAAATCAGCTGTTATTGTTCATGATGGCATTCATGTTGATTTAAGGGTAGTTGATTCTGATAGTTTCGGAGCGGCACTACAATATTTTACTGGCTCAAAAGAGCATAATGTGAGATTAAGGGAAATGGCTGTGAAAAAGGGGTTGAAAATCAATGAATATGGCGTTTTCCAAGCTCGTGATGATCAGAAAATTGCCGGTAAGGATGAACAGGAAATATACCAGCTACTTGAATTGCCCTTTATTATTCCCGAGTTAAGAGAAAATCATGGTGAGTTTGAGGCCGCTATGGAAAACAATTTACCTGAAGTGGTCAGAGAAAAGGATCTCAAAGGAGATTTACATGTCCATTCGAACTTTAGTGATGGAATGAATACGATTGAGGAAATAACACGGGAAGCACAAGGAAAAGGGTATCAATACATTGCCATCACTGATCATTCTCAGTCGCTTCGCGTTGCAGGTGGTTTAGATGAAAAACG
>JAFGSC010000232.1 GCA_016934875.1 Candidatus Atribacteria bacterium | reverse complement strand
TAACGCCTCTAAGGTATAGGTATGCATAGCACCGGCAAATTTTTCGTTATCACTTTTTTTACCGATGATCACTGGAATAGCCAGGTCATTTTCAATGTACTCCTTATAGATCGTTAAAATCTTTAAGGTTTCCTCTTCTGCCTCCTCCTGGGTCTTGTGTGCCGTATGTCCTTCCTGCCAGAGAAATTCAGTCGTTCTTAAAAAGGGCCGGGTAACCTTTTCCCATCGTACAATATTCGCCCATTGATTGATTAAGATTGGCAAATCTCTCCAGGAATGAACCCATTTTGAATACAGACTACCGATGATAGCTTCAGAGGTCGGTCTTACTGCTAATCTTTCCTCTAACTCCTGATTTCCACCATGAGTTACCCATGCTACCTCAGGAGCAAATCCTTTCACATGTTCGGCTTCCTTTTTTAATAAACTCTCGGGGATAAAGAGAGGAAAATAGGCATTCTTATGGCCGGTTGCCTTAATTTTCTGATCCAGGCATTGCTGCATATTTTCCCATAAGGCATAGCCATAAGGCTTAATTACCATGCATCCTTTGACGATCGTGTAATCGGCTAGGTCTGCTTTTCTTACTACATCAATATACCATTGGGAAAATGCCTCATCCTTTGAGGTAATCTCCTTTACAAATTCTTTGTCATCCATGAATAAGTCTCCTTAATACTCTGCTCTATTTAGATCATACGATTGCAAAAATTCTACCATATTTCAATGGAATTGTCTAAAGATTCACAAGATGAGGCCATACCTCAATCGATATTCTTATCTGATTAACTTGGATGCATAGGGGATTAACAGACCTGAACACCCATTCATGAATGAATACATCTTTATCGTACAAACGACAAAGAATCTATCAGATCAAAAAGATTCTTTCATGAGAACCAATGAAAGGCAACCGAAAAAAAATAGAACAAACTTTCCTATCTCAGCTTTAAACCAAACAGTTACTTCTCAAAGTTATAAAGGAATAATCTAAGGCAATAGTTGAAAGAAGAAAACTTATTTTCTTTGCACGTGTTCTGCCAGAAAACGATCCACTTCCTCCCGTGTAGGCTGACCGCTCGTTGAGCCAATGGCAGCACAAACTTTGGATGCTACGGCATTCGCAAATTGAGCCATTTGGATTAAGCTCATCCCTTCCAGAATCCCCACAATAACGGCTGCGGTCAATGAATCGCCTGCCCCGGTTGTTTCAACCCCACTTTCCACTTCAAAAGGTTTGCCATACTGGATACCTTCTGAGGATCCTACCATGCATCCGTCTTTCCCTAATTTCAGCGCAACAAATTTTGGTCCCATATCCAGAATTGCCCTAACGATTTTCTCCGGATCTCCGTTGAAGCCTAATAGTTCTGCTTCACCTAAATTCAACGACACGAGATCAGCCAAATGACCGATGGTATAAAGGGCAATGCTATTAAAATATTCCCGGCTCCATAATGGGCGGCGATAATTCAGATCATAAGAAACCAAAACGTTGAATTCCTTGCATCTTTTCATAAAATAGAAAGAGGCCTCAATACATGATTTGCTGATTGCCTGAGATATCCCGCTTAAATGAAATACCTTCAGATGATCTAAGGATACTTTTTGGGCATCTGTAATGGAATAGTAAGTCGTGGCAGAATTTTGACGTTTATAGATAAATTGATGATCTCCATGGGCATCGTAAAGTGCAAAATAAATGCCGGTCTGATGCTGCTCATCTTCAAAAACATACCGTATATCAAGTTGCTCCTTTATCCAATACTCTTTGATTTTTTCTGCAAAAAAATCATTTCCCAGCCTGGTGGTATAAGAAGCAGGATGTCCCAATTTGGTGACTCCCAAGGCAACGTTGGAGGTATCTCCCCCGATTGCCATCTGGAAAGAAGGTAAATCCTGAGATTCTTTTTTCGAAAAAAATCCAATCAAAGGTTCGCCAAAACACATGACTTGCCTAAGTTCATTGACCATTTTATCCTCCCTCTACACACTCTTAAACAATTTCTTGGTTCTTATGAATGACGAGCAAATAGGACATTGCATCCATTGTGCTGGAGTTATCTGTCCCATTTGCCCTATTTGGAAATTTCCACTATAATAGATTGATTTTCTTTAAAGCGTTTTTGACTTTTTCTTTGGTGTTTTCATCAATCGGAATCAGGGGACTTCGACTGTACCCGGCATCGATTCCTCGCATTTGTAAAATCGCATGCATGATCGGAACCGTAGGGCCGGACTTCGTTACTTCTCTGATTTTCAAAACAATTCGCTGGGTTTCCATTGCCTTTTCCCGATGACCATCCAGGTATTCATGATACATTTTAGCCATGACTTCCGGGTAAATATTGCCCATACCGCAGACCATGCCTGTAGCCCCGGCATCAAAAGCTCCCATGAAAATTGCCTCAGTACCAATGATAAGATTGAAATCATTATAATCTGCTACGGCTTCCTGGAACTGATAAAAATTAACCAAATCAAAAGAACTATCTTTGCATCCCCTTAAGCCGTAATCGGCTAATCTTTTCAATAAATTGGGTGTGACCCGATTCTGAGAATAATGGATATTATTATAGACATACACAGGGAAATCTTCCTCTCCTACTGCATCAATCAAGGCCTTAAAATGCTCAAACATGTTTTGTTCGGGAAGGCCTGGAGAGTAAAACGGAGAGATTGCTCCTACCCCTGAGGCTCCTGCCTTTTTTGCATGCTTGGCTAATTCGATGGTTGTATGAGTGCCTGGAGCCCCAACATGGGCTACGACAGGAACTTTGCCATTGACTTCATCAAGAATGATTTCTAAAGTCTTTTCCCGTTCAGGCACAGACATAAAAGGCCCACAGCCATAAGTGCCTACAGGATAATAACCATTGACATAAGGCAGGGTAAATCGAATAATTTCCCGCATTCCTTTTTCATAGATTTCTCCATCGGGTGTGAATGATGATAAAACTGGTGGGATAACACCGATAAAATCTTTAGCTTTCATAGTAAACACCTCTCTTTTTTGTATTATTTAACTTACAAATATAATTAACGAATTGGAAAAAATTCTTTACTTATACAGAATATAAGGGTTTCCCGTTTTTCAACATCTCATAGACATTGGATGCGGTTTTCCTCTGCAACTCTTCAATCGATTTTTCTGAATACCAAGAAATATGGGGTGTAATGACGACTCTTTCGGGATATTTCTTCAAGACTGAGTGATAATACTCATTATCCTGGTATTCCAAAACATCTAGGCCCGCTAGAGCAATTTTTTGATTTTCCAGACCATACTCTAACGCCTTCTCATCAATGACTCCTCCCCTTGATGTATTCACGATGATGGTGTTCCCCTTCATTAAATCAACCTTATCTCTATTTATGAAATGATATGTTTCCTTATTCAGGGGAGCATGGACAGAAATAATGTCCGATTTTTTTAATAATTCTTCAATGCTCACAAAATCTATCCAATCATATTTAGAGAAATCTGAAAAATAAGGATCATAAGCTAATATCTTGATCTCAAAAGGCCTCAACTTTTCTGCGACTCTTCTGGCAATATTGCCAAACGCAATCAAACCTAAAACCTGATCAGAAAATCGATGAATAGGTTTGATTTTATCATAACTCCATTGATCAAGATAGAATAAGCGGTTGGCAAAAGATATCTTCCGGACACAGTTCAGAATATGGGCTATGGCACTGTCTGAAACTTCTTCAATACAATAATCCGGCACATTGGACACCACAATTCCCTTTTTCTTTGCTTCTTCCACATCAATGGTATCTACGCCGATGGCATAACGGGCAATAATACGACACTTTTTTAAATTTTGAATCACTTTCTTAGAAATATTGGCAAATTGAGTAATGATGGCATCTGCATCTTCCGTATACTCCAAC
>JAFGSC010000231.1 GCA_016934875.1 Candidatus Atribacteria bacterium | reverse complement strand
ATGCTAAAAGAGTTAATAAGCTATGCAACCAGTGTTTTTAAACTGAACCAGCTGAGTTTAAGAGTATTCGATTTTAATCAATCAGCTGTTAGATGCTATTCAAAATTAGGATTTGTTGAATCAAAAAGAGAAGATGTTGTTTTTCTGGAAATTAATAAAACCTGGAACTGCATTACCATGAATTATCATATATCATAAAAAGGTCGGGTACTTCTTATAATAGCGGATACCCGACTACGCCTCACTTACCCAAATCGCCCTACACTCCACGACGGGCAACTTTACCTACCCCCCCCCAACGGTGGCCGCAATGCTTGATCGTTAATCTCGGTACCAGCAAGACCCCTCTAGTTTCAGGATTTTTGAAATTTTCCGCTATATTATTCTAAACTTGTAGAAATAATCATTCTATCTATTTTTAAGTTAATCTTTCCGAAGAATAATTTGGATAATCAAATTAATGACAACTTAACCTCCCTTAAGTGCCCAAGAAAATCTATTGACAAGGTAAATAACTTATTATAATATTATAATAACATAAAGTGATAAGTTCTTATTTAATCAGATTTTATAGATATGTTTTTACTAAAAATATTTTTTAAAGGAGCATGAGAATGATTAAAAGCAAACCTAGATCTTCAAAACTTGAATTTGGAGTTACCTCTGAAGCTAGAAAGACATTGCTAATGGGAAGTGGATACTCGAAAGAAGAATTATCTAAACCAATGGTAGGAATAATAGTCCAGGAATCACAAACAATACATCCGGGTCATACAAATCTATCAGAATTAGCTAAAGAAGTAAAAAAAGGAGTATACGAATCTGGCGGTCTACCTGTGGTCATTGATGTTGGCGGGTTTTGCGATGGAATTATGATGGCCAACCCTAAATATATATTTGTACAAAGAAATGTAATTGTAAATATGATTGAAATAGCTGCAGAAGCTAACTTGCTTGATGCTCTCGTATTATTAGCTTCATGTGATAAGAATGTTCCTGCTGCCCTTATGAGTGCAGGAAGAATTAACATACCTTCGATAGTCTTATTAGGTGGTATTATGCCTGCAGGAACCTTTAAAAATAAAAAAGTTACCGTGGAAGATGTATTCCATTCTGTTGGTAAGGTAAAAAACGGTAAGATGAGTGAAAGTGATTTTGAAGAATTAGTTGAAAATGCTTGCACAAATGGTGGTGCTTGTTGTTGTATGACTACGGGTACAACCATGCAGATAATTACTGAAGCACTTGGAATGAGTTTGCCAAACAATTCTTCGTCTCCAGGTAATAGTATGCATATTAGAAAAATTGCAAGAAATGCTGGTCATGCCATTATTAATTTATTGGAGCAAAATATTAGACCGAGGGATATTATAAATAAGGATAGTATTATGAATGCGATAAAGGTTTGTTTGGCAATAGGGGGATCTATGCATGCCTTTATTCATATGCCAGCAATTGCAATTGAAGCAGGTCTAAAAATGAACGTATGGGATTATTTTGATGAATACTCTAGAATAATTCCCACATTGGTTGGAATTGCACCCAACGGTGATCATAATATGGAAGATTATGATAGGGCTGGTGGTACTCCTGTGATAATGAAAGAGATCAAGGAATTCTTAAATCAAGATGTTATTACAGTTAATGGAATACCCATAAAAACTTACTTCGAAGACACTTTAAACCAAGATAGAAAAATCATTCATAGCATTGATTCTCCATGGAGAGAAGACGGTGGGCTAGCGATTTTAAAAGGCAATATTGCTGAAGAAGGATCGGTTTTAAGGTTATCTGGAGTACCCAAACAATTTCTTACTAAAGTCTTTAAAGGCGAAGCAAAGGTATTTATATCAGAGGATAAAGCTCTTAAGTACTTAAAAACAATTGATACAAAAGATATTATAGATAAGAGGTTCGTGCTGGTAGTTAAGAATCAGGGCTTGTCAGGATACCCAGGAATTAATACATTATTGCCTTTAACTGGGGAAATAACTGGTATGGATCTTGAAGAAAAAATAGCTGTTCTTACAGATGGCAATTTTTCCGGTGGTACTAGAGGAATGTGTGTTGGTTTAGTATCTCCCGAATCAGCAATGGGAGGTAATTTGGCACTAATAAAAGATAATGACGTATTAGAAATTGATATTGCTAATAGAAAAATTTGTATGGAATTAGATGATTTGGAATTTTTAAAACGGAAAAAAGAGATAAAGAACCCTGTTATTGAAACTAATTCACCATGTCTGTATAGTTTTTCAAAATTAGTAAGGCCGATTTCTGAGGGTGGTGTAGAAAATGATCTGGATAGAGGGAAGTATAAAACACTATCATAAAATGTCCAAGAAAATCTAAAAAAATCTATTGACAATGTATAAAACTTATTATAATATTATAATAACATAATATGATTAGCTCATATTTATTCAGAAACTATGAATATGTTTTTACTGAAAGGATTTTAAAATGATAGAAAAGAAGCTCTTATTTGCCCCAGGTCCAGTTATGAGTGCGGAAAGGGTTAAAAAAGCCGCACT
>JAFGSC010000230.1 GCA_016934875.1 Candidatus Atribacteria bacterium | reverse complement strand
TTCTTCGCTGAGCATTTCACGGACTTTTCGTCTTAATACGCCGATGCTTTTGGTAGTTCCTTGCCCGCCTGATTTGATCCATTTGGCGACTTTTTCAGTGCATTGTTCACCTATTGCAGCTAAACGGATGTGATCAGAATTAGAATCATCGAATTTAGGAATCGACGCTACGTCAAAAATTTTCTTTCCAACGTGGGGATGAGATTTTTGCTCACGCTTACGTAATGAGCCAAGCTTTTGATCAATTATAGAAGAATTAAGAACTGAACATAGAAACTGGGCTTCTTCAAGCTTGTTTGTACCATAATAATAGAGAGTATAGTCGATGATAAAATCATTAACGATCAATTCCTGATCATTAAACTTAAATATATTATATTCTTTTTTTGATAAATATATCGCAAACATAATTCGCTGAACATCTGCATATAGTACTAGGTACTTTGTACCAGGATTTTGAGACGTTAGCTTACTACGATAATTCAACCATTCAATAGCGCTATTTTCTTCACTTTTCTTCCCACGTCTTTTTTGCCATTCATCCTGAACTTTTTCAAGCCATACTGCCAAATTAAAAAATCCTCTGCTTCTGGTTTCTTCGATGCTTATTAACTTATATTTTTTGTCAGAAGATTCTATTGGCAATATTACTAGTCGGTAATCAAGATGCCCAAATGGAATCAGATCAGTCGACAGTAAAGTGAAATATAGGAATTTGTTTTCTACTTTTCCCTGAATAACTAATCCTTTATAATTGTTTTTGGCTTCTCTTCTTGCTCTTTCTGAACTCTCAAGAAGAGGATTAGAAATATCCAACCATAAGCCAGAAGATTTAATCTCGACGAACCAAAATGATCTTGGGACTATTGTCGCTCCTTGAGAAAAATATCTTTTATAATAAGTAATTTTTTCGATATGCTTGTCTTCTTGAGTTGTCCAAAATGATCTTTTGCCTCTTTTATGAAGATAAAATTTTACTGATTTTTCTGCTAAAGTCTTTTGAGCATTCATGAGTGAAGAATTACGGTAATCAAGGTTACCTTTTATTTCTAATCCTGGAACAGGATATGAAGCCAAAGCTTTATGCTTTCTTTCTGCATAAAGAACACAAGCTGGAACATTAAATAGTGGTGTTACATTTTCTAAATCCCATAATTCCAAAAACCTTAAATTTATATCCTTGAAATTTCCCTTTCTCAGACCATCATGTTGATCGGCACTAAAAATACTTTTGGGAAGTACAAAAGCGATTTTTCCACCTTCTTTTAAATATAGATCGGCAGTACGAACGAAGAATAGAGTTCCTAATTCTAAGTGGGTAATCAATTCACTACGTCCAGAGAGAAGTTTATAATCAACGGTAACTTTATCCCTTAAAAAGTTTTGATAAGCTGCGTCAACATATCTAAAAGAAAGCCATGGTGGATTACCGACAATAATATCAAATTTGCCTTTCAGAAAAAGTGGTTTATAAATATTTTTGAGAATAAACGCCCAAATAGTATCTCTTCCTTCAATGATAAATTCTCTGAGAATCTCTGAAATTATAAATAGGGCACTTGCAATTTCCTTATTTTGTACCAGATTTGAATAATGAACTTTAAGAAAATTCAAAAAGTCTTTTTCATTTAAGTCTTTTTCTTTAATATGGTACTCGGCAAACTCCTTTGCAGCTTCAATTCCTTCATCATAAAGTGAGGGTGTTTTAAGCAATTCGTCTGGGAGATATATTGTTTTTCCATCCAGTTCTATTTTGTAACTTGGCGTTTTTATCCAAAAAGTTCTTTGAACTTCTTGTTCGGGTAACCTTAGCGCATCCGAAAGATAGATTGGTATGGAAATTTTCCCAGTGCGTTTCTTGATTATATCACCAAGAGCAAATAAATAATTGGCTTTTGCAATGATAACAGCCAGTGGATGAATATCTATTCCATAAATTGTGTTAAGGATATGTTCCAAAGTTTCTTTCGTTTTAGATAATCTATCTCTTTTTTCCTTAATTGCAAAATACAAAAATGTACCTGAGCCACATGAAGGATCAAGCAAGGAATTTTTTAAATTCTCTTTGAAAAGATTTTTTACCATTTTATGGGCAAGCCAATCTGGAGTATAAAATTCTCCAAGATCATGCCTGGTTTTTGGATCGACAAGCTCCTGATAAAGAGATTTTAATACATCTTCTGATAGCTCCCGTAAATTATAATTGTTGAGGAGACTCAACAGCATTCGAGCAATTTCCAGACCTGTTTCTTTTGCTTCCTCTCGCACTACCCATGAAAACAGGTCTTCTTCTAAAAAATTTTCAACACCAAATCTTTTAAAAAATTGCCCTGAAAGAACAGGAGCAATATCATTCAAATCCAGTTTTGATTCAGATAACCGAGTCCAGATCATTAGCTTCGTTAAATTGCCAAGATAGGTATGCCTGCAAAACAACTCCTCTTTTCCAACGTCAGAGCCATAAACGATTTGAATATATTTTTCCCATGAATCATAAATAACTTTGAACTCAGATTTGTCTTTTACTTTTTCCCACTGGTCGGAAAGAATTTGTGAAACCATCTGAAACGCATGACTCTTCACTCCAAAATCTTTAGTAATATCCTCAGACCTTGGCGTCAATTTCTCCTTCCTGAGAAAATACCGATCCAGCCAAAAATAAACTTCCGATGGTGAAAGCTGAAACCAATCGACCTGCTCGATCAAATTTAAATTGATCTCCGCAGGATCGAATTCAGTCTTTTCTGGATCAATTACGATTGGAGAATAGATTGAAAAATTTACCCCATCAGTCGCCAGGCACAAATAGGGGCGACGTTGGGGAACAGTTTCTTGAGACCACAGGCAAGCCACATATCTTTTAAGTTGTTCCTCTGCCTCGCCCAGCTTCTTTTTCAAATCCCGCTCAAATTCAATAATCAAATTGCCAAACAGATTATCGACCTCGCCTCTAAGAATGCGATCCTTTTGCCTGACTTTGATAAATTTTTCAATCCCGGAAACATAATCCTCGATAAATTCCGGCTGAATCCCGAACAAGTCTTTCAGCAAAATTAAAAATCGATGCGACTTTGCCGACTCACTGACCTGTGAAGTCACCGAGTGAAGATAATCAGGAATAATTGTCTCCCAGTTTGATTCCCTTGTTTCCGGAATTCGGACTGATTTTTCAGGAAGTTTGGTTTTTTTTGTCATTATTTCTTGCTTCCCTGGCTAAGCGCCGGGCAATTTCAAACGCAGCAGCAATGCGGATAATTTTAACATCCGATAACCCCTTGAACTCTAAAAATTTCTCCAATGGCTGATTTGCCATGCCATGAAAAGAACCATATTTTTCAAGA
>JAFGSC010000229.1 GCA_016934875.1 Candidatus Atribacteria bacterium | reverse complement strand
TCACTACAGATTGATACGGTTTCCGGTGCTACTGTTCATACCAAAGCGATCTTGAAGTCAATTGAAAATGCTTTAACCGAAGATGATAAAAGTTGAAACTGGAATCATTCAAACTTATCGATGCCTTTAAATGAAATTAAAAAAAACAATCTGCCTAATGTCCAAACATTCTGAGCAGATTGTTTTTTATATGGATCATATTTTCTTTTGTAAATCCAGGGAAGCATAGTACGTATTTTTTCTCCAACCTTTTCAATGAGAAGAATAGATCGTTGTAAGACAGATGCAGCCTATAATTGAAAAATAAGTTTTTACTTCCACTATAATTCATTTTTCTATCCTGCAATTGTTTTTTTAATTCTCTTATGGTAAAAGCAATAGGGAAATATCTTCATATTTTATATTAACCGGGGTTTTCGAATCCAATAGGGGCCTGCAAATTCAGTAGACAGAACTGTTTTACAGAGGTTCTGTCTATTTTTTTACTAAAATCTTTAAGATTGCATAATAAAATATATTCGATTCTTCAGTCAAACAGAAGTTGCGAAAGTCGTCCTGTCTGAGGAGCCTTGAAATTTCCGCCCTTTTGCTTCCTGCTGGAGGATTTTATTTTTTAAAAGAAGCACTCTTTTGAAGTAATATGATATTCTAAAATCGATGTTTATGTTAATCTAAAGCTGCACCAATCTATTAATTGTAAAGGTACAATTAAATAGTAATATCTATTGATTAATTTGTACTTATTTACATTATTTATATGGGTTGGCAGTGGAGGTTCTATAGGTTAAATTGGCAACTAATTCAGAGTGAATTGATGTATTTGAGTTCCATTGTATAATATATTTAATAAGAAAAAAAACTTTATCAATGATAACTGAGGCTCAACAAATGTCTATTGAGAAAGTCTATAATTATATTATCGTTGGCTCAGGCCCTGGAGGCGCTACCCTAGCTAAAGAACTATCTAAAGAAGTAAAAGATATTCTGATTGTAGAATATGGACCAAGGTTTACCAAGACAGGGGTAACTAACGTTACTCCTATTTTTCTAGATAAAAAAAGAAAAAATATCAAGACCGATGGAGGTATATGGATTGCGAGAGCCCGGATTTTAGGAGGTTCATCCTATTTGGCAATGGGAAATGCTGTCACTCCTCCCGAGAAGATATTCCAGGAATGGGGGATAGACCTATCCCGAGAGCTGGAATCTGCCAGAAAAGACTTACGGGTCAATCTCATGCCCTCTCATTTATTCGGGGAAGGTACTAAACGGATCAATGAAGCCGCGAAATCCCTGGGTTGGGAGATGAAACCGACTCCCAAATGTGTCGATTTCGGCAGGTGTAAAGGATGTGGTCAGTGTATGTTTGGCTGCCCCACTGGAGCAAAATGGACAGCCTTGGAATTTGTGGATGAAGCCACTCAAAATGGAGTAGAATTATCCCTTAATACTGAAGTAACCGAAGTTTTACACGAAAACGGAAGAGCAATTGGTATCAGAGTATACAAAAAGGGAAATAAATTTGAGATATATGGAAAGAATATCATCCTATCGGCTGGAGCTCTGGAAACACCTCGTATCTTACAGAACTCGGGTATACCGGAGGCAGGGAAAGGCCTTGCACTGGATGTTTATCAGGCTACCTATGGGTATACTGAGGATGTAGGTATGCAAAACGAAATCATTCTTGCCACTTATCTAGATGAATTGATCCGGGATAAGGAATTATTTTCAGCTCCTTATATGTATATTCCCCTATACTTGGTAAGAGACATAGGAGGGTATGCACCGGAACAATTAAGTATAACAAATCTAATTAAGATTGCTTTAAAGTCAAAAAGAATTAATGCCAAAAGACTGATTGGTATAATGACCAAAATCCGTGACGAAATGACCGGCGAGGTGAGAAATGACAGAACGATCAGAAAGAATTTAACCAAAAAAGATAAGAAGAAGTTAGATGAAGCTTATGAAATTAACAGGAAAATATTGATTGCTGCAGGAGCAGACCCTCAAACAATTCATAGGGGAATCTATGAATCAGGTCATCCCTGTTGTACTGCTTCCATTGGGAAGGTTGTCAATGAGCATCAGGAGACACGGGTTAAAGGTTTATTTGTCAGTGATGCCAGTGTCTTTCCAAGCCCGCTCGGGATGCCGCCTATCTTAACGATTGTGGCTTTTTCCAAAAGATTAGCTAAATATTTACTTTCTTAAAAGATCCTAATGACTTCTTCCAACTTCTGATATAGCTTTTCAGTCTCCTCACTCGGACAAAAGTTGCGAAAATCATCCTGTCTGGGAAGCTTGGCTGGACCATAGGCAGGACTTCCTACGTGGAGGTTCTGTCTATTAGTTTCAAATTCCAATCTTATTACTTCTTGATATTCACAAATCATCACTATCATTGTCAACTCATTTCAGAGGATGTATAATCATAAAAAGTTATCTTGATAGCAATTCACTAAATATCTTGCCTAAATAAATATCTATCCCAAGTAGATGCTGATAAACTTATTTTTTTATCTCTTCATCTCCAATTAGAAAAGAGGTACCTAAAATGAGAATTATCTTTAAAGAAAAAAGAAAGTTATGTTTGGTCTTTTTCATTATTCTATCCTTATTATTCTTATCCTCCTGTGGAAGCATCACACCCACCGAATATACCATTACTGCCACTGCCGGAGCTGGTGGCAGCATCAATCCTTCAGGGACGGTTTCCGTAAACGATGGAGGAAGCAAGACCTTCAATATCACCCCGGAGGAATGCTACCAGATTTCCGATGTTTTAGTAAACGGGACATCCCTTGGACCGGTCAGTACTTACACTTTTGTTGACGTAAACCAAAACTACACCATCCAAGCCAGCTTTAACCAAGGGTCTAGAGTCAATAACCTTAATAATGGCAAGGGATATGATACGATCCAGGAAGCTATCAATGACGCGAACGTGGGAGACACCATTGTAGTCTGTCCAGGAACCTACCTGGAAAATCTCTATTTAAACAACGAGGACCTCATCCTACGAAGTATCGACCCTACTGACCCAGTTATTGTGGCATCCACCATCATTGATGCGGGAGCAAGTAATTCTGTTGTATGGTTTTTTGATGATGAATCTACCCTGGAGGGATTTACCATCCGTAATGGATATGCGATTGAAGGAGGAGGGATTACTATGTCTTACAGTTCTCCTGTTATCAGGAATAACTGCATAGAGCAAAACCAGGCAACTGCCACTGGCGGAGGAATTTACACCTATTTCAGCTCTCCCCATATTAAAAATAATACCATTATTAACAACGAAGCAGCCTACGGTGGTGGGATATACACAGATGCCAGCAATCCCACGATTGAAGATAACAGTATTACACATAATGAGGCAAGCAATCTTGGAGGAGGAATTTACACATTGAATACTTTTTCCTCTATTACCGATAATACCATCACGAATAACGAGGCAACTAGTGGTGGCGGCATTTATTTATCCTCTGGCTCTTCCACTGTTACTGGTAACACCATTACCGACAACTTGGCTAATAATGGTGGGGGGATATATGTCATTTACTGTTCTTCCACTGTTACCGGTAACACTTTCACCGATAATAAAGCAAGTTATGATGGTGGCGGTATTTATGTTTATTATGGGAGTGAGCTTCAGCCTAAAACAACTCGACCGGCTGGCTGGGGTACTACTAAAGAGAATATTCCTTCCGGTGAGCTGCTTAATCCTGCTGAAGCGGTGGAATTTACCATTGCGGGGAACACATTTTTAGGGAATAAGCATGGTATTCCTTTGAAATATACTGAGGGGGCACATGTTTTTTTTCAAAAGGGAGGCAGTATTTTGTAGGCTAAATCAATACGATAAATTAATGGCTTTCTCTTTTTTCAAATAAAGGGAAAATGAATTGAGTTCAATTCCAAAAAATACTGAAGACGCCCAACAGGGGGAGCCTTGCCAATCCCAGCCCTCCAGCATCTGCTGAAGGCTTTTGTTTATGAATAGTTCTTCTTGAAAAATAGTCAATTTACCCCAATAGTATCCATGCAGAATTAGTTCTGATATGATTCGAGAAAATGGCGGACTTCACGGTTGAATGTCTCGGGATCTTCCTGGTTTGAGTCGTGCCCAACTCCAGGCATAATGATGAGTTTGGAATTCGGAATTTGAGCGTGCAGTGTCTTTGCCACACTCAAGGGAGATCGCCTATCGTGATCCCCATACAATAGCAACGTAGGTACATGGATCTTCGGAAGTACGTCGCGAAGGTCTGCCTGGGCGAAGGATCGGAGCATTGCCCTCATACCGACCGGATGGAAATCAGCCATCATCGATTTGGTTTCATTGATTATCTCTGTTGATACTGACTTAGAGAAGAGGGTCGGAATCCAGGCCTGTACAACCTTTTCAGGCGGAAGTTTCGATTGTTCCATTCCTTTCTGGAGGCGATCTTTTACCTCTTCAGGTGGAAGAGAACCTGCCCAGCCGGCATAGGCAGAAGCCAGAATCAGGGTCTTTGGTATATCAGGGTAACGTTGGTAGAACTCCAGGGCAAGTCCCGCACCAAAGGAAATGCCAAGAATATGAGGCTTCTGAATCCCGATCTTCTCTATCAACAAAGACAGGCAGTCTGCGTAGTCCGAAAGGAGAAAATCTTCCGGTGGATCTGAAGAATGGCCGCAGCCAGGTGCATCCCATGCCACGACGTCAAATCCATTGGAGAGATCATCCATTTGCCTGCGCCATACCCGGCTGTCACTGAGAGCCCCATGCAGCAGTACAAGAGGGGGTCCGGAACCTAGACGCCTAAATGCGATTTGAAGGTTTTTTACCTTGATCTCTTCCATTGAATGTCCTTTACCATTGGATCAGAAGTGTATACTGATGCTTTATTGAAATAAAAAATAAATTCGTTTTTCAAGATATTTGTCTAATCAGTTGTGAACAAAGTATTAATAAGATTCCATATTTTCTGCAATTATTGTACTATGTTGTCAATCTGAATGTAAATCTGTCTATCCGTTACCGGAGAAAGATCCTGCTCACTTGGGTAAATATTTATCTGGAAATAAAATTACCCGAAATAAGAAGATATTATCTTGACTGGTAATAATTAGAGATAGGCATCAAAACTGATCATATCCATCTTTATGGGGTGATTCCTCCATAGTATGCGGTAAGTAGGGTCGTAGAAACCATCGAGAATAATACCAGCAGATCATTGACTAGAAATTTCACTTTCTTGCAAAAGGTCTACTGGGATCAAAAAGGCATCTGGGAAAAGGATTTTTTATTATTGCTATTTTCTTACAGATAATTTAAGAATGGTTGATTCGCTTAAAAGGTCGTGGCCTCTGCATTAATTAAAAATCTTTGTATCTTTTGTTTTAGTTTATCCAAGATTTCTTTTGATTTTTCAGACGAATTTCCAATAGTTGAATAGTATATTTTCAATTTAGGCTCAGTTCCCGAGGGTCTTACGGCAAACCAAGACCCATCTTTTAAAAATACTTTTATTACCTCTGCCTTTGGGAGATCAATCAATTCAGCCTTACTGAATTTGGGAGTTATTCTGACTTGTGATTGGTAATCTTCGATGCACTCTAAATTATGAAAGATTTTTAATAGTGTCTTTTTATTTCTAAATTTCTCATAAATTTCTTTTATTTTTTCTTGTCCTTCCTTGCCGTTAAAAGTGAGGCTTTCCAGGAAATCGGAATAATAGCCATACTCTCTATATATTTTTTCTAAAACATCAAATAAGGTCATGCCTATGGATTGATAGTAAGCGGTCATTTCAGTGATCAAGATACTTGCGATGACCGCATCTTTATCCCTGACGAATGTCCCTGCAAGATAGCCGTAGCTTTCTTCGTAGCCAAATAAAAATATATACTCTTGACTCTCTTCAAATTCCTTCATCTTTTCTCCAATAAACTTAAAACCTGTGAGTGTATTAAAAACGGTAGCACCATAAGACTCAGCGATTTTAGCTCCCAGGTCAGAAGTCACAATTGTTTTGATGACCGCATCTTTAGAGCTAATTCTTTTCTTTGATGTAACAATATAATTCGTCAATAATGCCCCAACTTGATTCCCGGTCAAAACTTGATAAATCCCTCTGGAGGTCTTCGCTGCTATTCCGACACGGTCACCATCCGGATCTGTACCTAGCACAAGATCCGCATCTATATTTTGAGCCAACTTAATTCCTTCAGCTAAAGCCTCACGTTCCTCGGGGTTAGGGGATTTGACCGTTGGGAAATTACCATCAGGGTTTATTTGCGATTTTACTAGATAGACATTTCGATAGCCCAAAATCTTAAGGGCTTTCTTGATCAGCATTAGCCCGGTTCCGTGCAGTGGAGTATAGACGATCCTGAAGTCTTTAACCTGTTTGGCAATTTCTTTTCTGAATGATAAGTTCACCACTTCAGATAAATAGGAACGGTCAACCTTTGCACCGATATAAACCAAAAGATTTTTATCCATGGCTTCCTGTTGATCTATTGTTTTTACGTCACTGAAAAGGTCAATTGCTCCGATTTCTTGGATGATTCCATTGGCCATGTTTAGTGTAATCTGTCCGCCGTCAGAGCCATAGACTTTATATCCATTGTATTTTGGGGGATTATGGCTTGCCGTAATGACAATCCCGGCAGAGCATTTCAAATGACGTACTGCATAGGATAGTTCAGGCGTGGGCCTGAGGGAATCGAACAGGTAAGCTTTAATATCATTTGCGGCTAGTACAAGCGCTGCTTCTAAGGCAAAGGTATCGGAGTCGTGTCTGCAGTCGTAGGCAATCACGACCGTTTGAATTTCTGGTTCTCTTTGATTTTTTTTGATATAGTTTGCCAACCCCTGGGTTATTTTTCTTATGGTATAAATATTCAATCGGTTTGTTCCGGCTCCTACGATACCTCTTAGACCACCTGTCCCAAATGATAATTCTTTGTAAAAGCGATCTTCGATTTCTTTTTGATTACCTTTGATACGCAAGAGTTCTTTTTTGGTATCTATATCAATAATTGAACTGTTTAACCAGTCCTGATAACCATGGATAGTATTCATTTTAATGAGAAGTCTATTTCCTTCCGTACTCATCATCAAACCTTACAATATCATCTTCTTCAAGATACTCACCCATTTGTACTTCTATGATTTCCAAAGGCAATTTTCCCGGATTCTCTATTCGGTGTTTTTGGCCTGCTTTGATGTCAATACTCTCACCAGGTGAAATAAATTTTACCTGGTCTTCAATGGTTACTTTGGCCATGCCCTTGACGATAACCCAGTGTTCACTTCGATGGCGGTGTAATTGATAACTTAACTTTTTTCCGG
>JAFGSC010000228.1 GCA_016934875.1 Candidatus Atribacteria bacterium | reverse complement strand
GATTATAGTCACCAGTGGAAATAATCCTCTTCCTAACTTGCAGATGATGTATCAAGATAAAGGATTTGGCTATGCAGGGGCGGATCTTCATGCAGGAGGATATCTGACTGGTCAAGCGATGATAAAACAAGGACTTAAATCCGGAGACAAAGCTTTGGTCTATGGACTTTTCTCGCAGGAAGGAAGAAGTAAAAGTCCTATGGGAATAGTTGATGCCCTTACAGAGGCTGGATTGGTTGTAGAAAAGCTGGACATTTCTCCTGATGTAGATTCAGAAGCTTCTCTTTGTATTCCGATTCTTACCGCCTACATAGAAAGGAACCCTGATCTAAAAGCCATTGGTACCCAACACGGTAATATAACCTCAAATTTAATGAAAGTGTTGGAGGCAGCAGGGAAAAAACCAGGTGAAATAATTACTGGAGGAATAGATCTTTCTCCCGCAACTATTGAAGGTATTGAAAAAGGGTATGTCAGTGCATCATTTGATCAGATGCTTTACCTACAAGGGTTTTTACCGATTAACCAGGTCGTATTAGCTAAAAAATATAATATTCCTGGCCTTGTGATTAATACAGGAGTAGGTATCGCTACTCCGCAGAACATCGGGGAATTAAAAGCATTAATAGAGCAAGGAATCAGGTAAAACATTTTATAATCAGGGAGGAAAGAGCGGATAACTCTTTCCTCCCTCTGTCAAAGTTTAAAGGGCAAATCTTTTCTTTATATCGACCCTCGATTTTGTAGTGTTAATTATATGTCAGCTTACCAATAACTGGATATTTATATACTGTTGAGAAAGTATTTCCTTAAAGGTTTACTCGCGGGTTCTATTAGAGGATAAATATAAGTAAATAAATATTTTTATTAAGTTAAAGAATATTATTGAAGAAACAAGAGTTAGGCATAGAAAGTGTAAAACTATTACTTCTCGTATAAACGGTAATCGGAAAAAACCCAAAAAAATAATGTTAGATGTAGATATCATAGTAAGAAAAACTTAAATTGTAATGTTGAGAACAAATTTTACCTGTAATGACTTTGAATATAATTTAGAGGGGAAATTAAAATTTCCACAAAATATTCCTTATATGATTACCGAATATATGGGTCATATGTATCCAACCAAGTCATACGATAGTGTAGAACGAATAATTAAACACGCAGTATATCATGCAAAAATTCAAAATTGCCAGTATGGGATGCATAATTTAGCAGGTGCATCCGGTTGGTGTGCTTTTGATTATAATACTCACGCTGATTTTGGTTCTGGCGATAGGATCTGTTACCACGGTGTATGTGATATTTTTCGTCTAGCAAAATTCGCAGCTTATTTTTACAAGAGTCAGATGGATCCAGAAATAGAAAAAGTTGTATTTATTGCCAGGTATTTAATCCCTTCTTTTAATGAAGATTACGGAGATGAAGTTATCGTTTTTAGCAATTGTGATGAAATTAATCTATATATAGGGACAAAGTATATTAATACTGCTAAACCTGATAGAATTGATTATCCAAACTTACCTCATCCTCCCTTTATTTTTAAAAATTGTAGTTGGTGGGAATGGGGAGCAAGTAATATTACCAGCCTTAAAGCAATAGGAAAAGTAAATGGCAAAGAAGTGGCCCAACATGAAATTTTCCCCTTTGGCAGACCCGATAAATTAGTATTGAAACCCGATGATATAGAATTGATTGCTGATGGAGCAGATTGTGTAAGAGTTGTCATTGAATTACAAGATAAAAATAGTCAAATATTACATTTATCTCATCATCCTGTTTTTTTTGAAATGACAGGTCCCGGTAAGTTAATTGGTGAAAATCCTTTTAGCCTGGAAGCTGGGAAGGGAGCGGTATTTATTCAGGCAGGTCGTGAACCTGGGAAAATAGGGTTAAAGGCCTATGTTAATGAATTGCCACCTGCTGAGATTATAATTAACATTATTGCTATACAAGAAGAAACTGTGTCAGTTAAGAAGTTATAAAAAATCTATAACATAGAAGATGGAGCGAGGAAATTGTCTATTAAAATATTAAATAATGATGAAAAAAAATGGTTTTTAGAAACTAAAAACACAGTTTATGTGATAGGGGTAGATGAAAATAAAAATATACAACATCTTTATTGGGGAGAAAAATTGCCCTATCCTAGTGATTATCCTGGAGTACTTCTGCTAAAAGAATCCATCTTTGATAATTTTGAACAGATAATCAAAGAGGAATTTTCTCCTTGGGGTGGAATCCGTTATAAAGAACCTGGATTAAAAGTTATCTATGAAGACCATGTGCGTGACTTAATTTTAAAATATAAAACTTATAAACTAATTGATAGTGACAAGTGTAAAACACTTATAATTTATCTTATTGATTCAGCATATAATTTAGAAGTTGAGTTAAATTATCGATTAATCGAGGAATATGATTTAATCGAGCGATGGGTTAATATAAAAAATAAAGGCAGCCAATCAGTTCAAATTAAACAAATATTATCTGCTCAATGGCATCTACCGGATATGCAAAATTATAGGTTAAGTTATTTATATGGTCGTTGGGCTGGTGAAACTAAGCTATCGAGGATAGAATTAGGTTATGGAAAAAAGATATTTGAAAGTCGTCGAGGAATTACCAGTCACCAGTTTAACCCCTGGTTTGCTGTAGATAACGGTCAAGCTGATGAGGACATTGGAAAGGTGTATTATGGTATTTTAGGTTGGAGCGGAAATTGGAAAATTGTTTTTGAAAAAGATTCTTACGGTCGATTACAAATTGGTGGGGGTATAAATGATTTTGACTTTTCATGGCAATTAAAACCCAATGAGTGTTTTGTTACCCCTAAATTTGTTGCTGGTCATACTACTAATGGATTTGGAGATGCCAGTCGCAAATTACATCATTATCAATTAGATTATATTTTACCAGGAAATTTAAATTATAAAACAAGACCTGTTCTTTATAATTCCTGGGAAGCTACCAAATTTAACGTAAATGAAGAGGGGCAAAAAATATTAGCTGAAAGAGTAGCCAGCTTGGGTGTTGAATTGTTTGTACTTGATGATGGGTGGTTTGGAGAAAGAAATGACGATACGGACGGATTAGGTGATTGGTATGTTAATAAAAAGAAATTTCCTCATGATTTAACAAGTTTGATTTCTTATGTGAATGAATTAGGAATGGATTTTGGTCTATGGGTTGAACCAGAAATGGTTAATAAGAATAGCAAATTATATAACTTACATCCGGATTGGGTTTATCATTTTCCAAATCGTCCTCGCTCTGAATCAAGAAACCAGCTTGTATTAAATTTAGCCAAAAAAGAGGTTGTAGAATATATATATGATTTTATAAATAAATTATTGGATAATTATAATATAAAATTTATCAAGTGGGATATGAACCGACCTTTTAGTGAACCAGGATGGCCTGAAGCCCTCAAACCCCAGCAACAAGAGATTTGGGTTCGCCATGTTCAAGGCCTTTATCAGGTTTTAGATAGATTACGAAGAAAATATCCGGAAGTTATTTTCGAATCTTGCTCTGGGGGAGGAGGAAGAGTTGATTTAGGTATTTTACAAAGGACAGACCAGGTTTGGGTAAGTGACAATACGGATGCTTTTGATCGCCTAAAAATCCAAGAAGGGTTTTCTTATGCGTATACCCCTAAAATCATGATGTCATGGGTAACTGATTCGCCCAATTGGTTGAACCAAAGAAAACTAAGTCTTGAATACAGATTTAATGTAGCCATGATGGGGAGCCTTGGTATTGGCGGGAATTTGAATAATTGGTCCAAAAATGAGATAAAATTAGCCAAAGAAAAAGTAATTCAGTATAAAAAAATAAGAGAAATAATTCAACACGGAGATCAATATCGTTTATTACCAACCTGGAAGGGAAATTTAATCGCGGTTGAATATGTAAACAAGAATAAAGATAAAGCGGTTCTTTTTGTATTTCTTCATTCTCAACAGTTTGGAGAAAAATTACTCCCGGTAAAATTAAATGGGCTTATTAGTGATTCTTTATACCAATATCAAGATGAAAATAAAAAAATAATATTAAGCGGTAAAGCTTTAAAAGAAATAGGATTGAAAGTTAATTTAAAAGGTGATTTTGATAGTAAGTTAATTATTCTTGAGAAGCAAAATAGGAGAAATGATTAAAAGATATAAAAAAGTTAATTATTGGATTTTCAAAATATGATAACTAAAAATAATTTATGAAAAATAATATGGGATTGGCATAAGAAAGGAAGCTTTTATGCAAATGCAAAAGAAAAGAATCATAAAAGAAGATGGTCGTTATTTGATTTATTATACTTTTACCGAAGAAGAAAAGGAGGACAGGGATGTTAGAACTAAGGTGGAATCCCATCCTGAAGCAGTGGATAATCATAGCCACTCATCGACAGAACAGGACCTATAAACCTCCGAAGGATTTTTGCCCTCTCTGTCCTACAAAAAATGGAGGCTTGTCTACGGAAGTACCGGCCGAAGATTATGATATCGTCGTTTTTGAAAACAAATTTCCTTCTTTGCAACAAACCCCCCCGGAAGTAACCGAG
>JAFGSC010000227.1 GCA_016934875.1 Candidatus Atribacteria bacterium | reverse complement strand
GAAATTTCTTAACAAACCTTACAAAGTTCATCTCGTTTTTTTTCAAAGTTAAGAAAAATTAGGTACATTAGCGGATATTCATATTAATTTATTTGCCGTTCATTGTTAAAAAACAACAAACTATGAGAAATATTTTAGCATCAGCACTTTTTCAGTATTCAACAAAATTTCAAACTTTTAAACAAACAGCTCTTGATAAAATTGTTGAAAGAATTTTCTATGCTACTGATAAGACAAGTATTAATTTAAGGGAAATACAGGATACATTTCAAAGAGATATTGGTTATGTTTTGCCTATTGGGATTTTTGATGAATCGATCAAGAGATTGATAAAGTCAAATAGAATTTTACAAGTCAAGGATAAACATGATGAATATTCCTTAAATGATGGTATAAAAACTGAATTGGCATCAATTCAATCATCGTTTGATCGATTATTTCAAAGGATAATTGATAAATTATTCAATAATGCACCGGAAAATAGAGCTAATTATCATGAACCTTTTTGGTTTGCTATGAGTTATATCTTCTCAAATATTGGAAAATTCAGTGCTAAATTAATTGAAGGACAATTAGATAAGGAGACATATATTAAACCAGTATTGGAAAAGTGTTTTCAGAAAATAGAGAACAAATTCAAAATTAACCACCAATTTTTTGAAAAGAGAATAAAATTCTTTTTTGAGGAAACAAAGGATCCTGCATTCAATAATTTTAAGTGGAGTTTGGCACAGAATTATTTTATTGCCAATTCGTTAGGCATTAATCCAAATAGTGAGGTTTTTTCAGAAGAAATATTTAAGAATTCCATATTGTATTTAGATACCAATGTTTTACTATCTCTTGTCTCCAAAAATAATCGCTACTATAGCAATGCACTCTCTTTTATTAAAGCCGCTAGAAAAATTGATCTTAAGTTTTGTATATCAAGAATTACAATAGAAGAATATGAACGGTGGGTAAATGCTGAAAAGACTAGGATACTTGTTACAACGAAACAAATACCATCTGCAACAAGATCAAAAATAGGTTCCTGTATTTATCAAGACCTGATTGAACAATCCCCAAGTGTAAACAAGGATGAATTGCTAAATGAAGTTATTGGGAAATACCTTGAATATAAAAGAATAATAGAGGAACTTATTCCAAAGGATAAACTTGAGTATGTGGATGATGTTTGGTTTGAAGAAATAGAGAGTAAAGACGAATATGATGAAACAATTGCAATAGTAAAAGAAAAGTATAATGAAATTGGAATAAGGGCCAAAGGTGAGAATGCTGCTATTCATGATGCTAAAATGCTTCTATGGTTAAAAAAGCAACAGATTGATTCAGGTAGTAATTGTTGGTTCATAACGGCTGATTCAAGTCTTCCTTTAATTGTTCTGGATGGTGTGGAAAAATCTGATAGTATATTGCTTGAAGTAATATTGCAATGGTTAGTTCCGTTGACAAAAGAGAATGGCACAGAAGAATTTCAGAATACTTTTTCTGAAATACTTAAAAATAGACTACTACCAAAAGATATATTATATGAAGTTAATGATTTTGTGATTTTTGAAGAATTACATATGGAATGTTCTGAACTTCCTTCACAAGACGTTGAAGAATGTATTTTGTATTTAAGAAAAAGTGCTCCTAACTTGAATCCTAATGATCCAAAGGATAGGGAGAAATTGGCAAATAGAATAGCTGTTTATTTTGCTGATCCAGGCAGAAAATATAAAACAGAATTAACAGAAAGATTAAAAGAAAATCAAGAACTTAAGGAACAATTAGGAGATGTGTTTGCTTTACTGGAAAAAATTAAAGATTCAGATAAGGCAAAGGAAATAATAATTGAAGACTTAAAATTCTCTCATTCGCAAGAATTAGATGAATTACAAAAAAAATATACCTCTCAAATTTGTGATGTAGAGAACAGGTTAGGTAGTGTTGCTGATCAATTATCAAAAATGAAGAATGATACTTATATGCAAAAAGTAAAAGATTCATATGATTCATGGCAAAAAAGAGGTAAACAAGCTTTTGGATTAATGTTCTTATTTATTCTATTTGGAATACTTGAATTATTACCTGCTTGGAATTGGAATTATCCTGCTAGAATTATTCTGTATTTTGATAAAATTGGGCCAATTGCAAAGGCAAAATATGATATTTTGGTTGGTTTGAATATTTTCTTACTTACATCAATCATTATTTCGCTTTTTGTTTTTGCTTACTTAAGATTATGGGATTCCGATAAAAAGAGGAAGAAACTTGTCGAAATTAAAGAGGAATTTAAAGAATACTAACAACGAAACGCCAATAAATAGGACTCTGAGCGGTCTGTAACGAACGCCTCCGGCTCCCAGGAATCTTTTTTAACTACATACGGACCATTTCATGAAAAGAATACTACCCCTAAAAAACAAATAAAGAAAAAAAGCCGCTTCATGATTATTTCGTTTCACTCCGCTTCGTGATCGCTTGCTCATATATTCGCCAGACAAATACCCTCGCTTTGTTTACACATCATAACCATGAAACCGTTTTATCCTGTTTTTCAGAAAGCAAAGAAATAAATCAGTCCAGGCAGCAATCCTGTCCTGAACAATTTCCTTTTGCTTTCGACTTTATAACTGTTTTTAACCCATTGAAAAACCTATTTCTGTTGGTATAACCATAAAGACAGGTTTTGATATTATCCCTCCGATGAGTAATCACCTTTTAGCCTCCAAAAGAAGGTGCAACATAATACCCTGTGCAATGACGGCTATTTCTTCATTTCATTATTTAGAAATATAGCCCCTACCGGTTTTATAAAAATTCTTCACCCTGAATGGCAAGAAAAATCAACAAGAAATTGATTTTTCTCACTGATCACTTGTTGGGGTAGTAATTTTCATAAAAGTCATTGCAAAAGTATTTCTGTCGCACAACCAGAACATTACGACCAAAGGGCGAAAACTCACCAACGGGATGTGATCTTATGTATAACCTGCCCTTATGGTTATTATCTTTTTAAAATATGGCATTAGAAAGCCAACGAGTTGATAATTTTAACACAATTACCAGCTGATAAACAAATAAAAACCTACTTTCAACAATTGCGTGACTCATTTAAACTTCCTATTATTATCAATCATATGACTTGGACACAAAAACTCTGAGTAGCCTGAAAGGACTAACGAGGAGTCGGTTTTGGGCTACACCCGGATCATTTCAAGATAACATTTATCTATTTACTTATCAATGGTTTATGAATATTATGAATTGAATATAAAGCGGTTAAGAAAGGGTAAAAACAACAATGCAACTATCATATTGAAAACAATATTTATGTAAATTGCATCAATATGTCATCATAAGTCCACGAATAGCAAAATGAGCGTAACGAAGATAATTGATGGTAAAGGTGGTAGCTTTATCATAAATAATATGCCTGATGTTGAGAGAGTAAATCCTGTAGACTACTATAGGAGAGCGTTTATAATGAGCAATTTCTTTGTGACTAGGGAATTAATGCGTATCTACAAGTTGCCTTTTGTGAGTAATCTCATAGACAAGGTTTGTTCACGAAAAGCCATTGAAGAATGGCAAAAGCATTATGATGTAGCCATAAAAGTTGAAATTCCTGAAAACCTAAAGAGTATATTTGATACAAAAAAGAAAAATGAACAGATAAATCTCTTAAAAGGACTATCTCTTACACCAGATATATTATTTTCTTTTATTATTTATGCTTGGAATGAACAAGGTTATTCATTTAGTCAATTTCATATTGAACATCAGCATAAAGGTGTTAAAAAAGAAGAATTACCAACAGTTATTCATATAAAAGACGGTGATGTTGAAACGGTTGGAGAAACGCCACTAACAAAAGGCCAGCAGAAGCAAGTAGTTGAAAACAGGAAAGTTGTTGTAGCTAAGATATTTGACAAGGGAGATGAGTGGCATTGTTTTTTTGTTACTTATGATAGTCTAAAAGGAAAGGAACCATGGAAAAATGGCCAACCTCATTTTCATTATATATCAGATAAGTTTGGAATAAAGAGAAATGAAGTGATAAAAAGATTAAAGGATAGAAAGTACAATTTAGGTTCTTTACCTCATATTGACCTAAATGACTAAAGAGACAAATAAAAGAAAGCAAATTGGCAGTCCTTATATAAGGTCATGGTGCGAATTCCCCAATAATTTCCATGATTCTTTTTTAATTCATTATCCTTCTATTTTGAAGTTCAAAATTAAAAGGGAAATCAAGATTAAAACTTATAGATTAATCCAAAAGACAGGCCAAACTTATTTTTAAATTTTGATACTGTTACTTTTTCCGGTTTGGTAACATAGATCTCACTGGTATTATAAACATTACTTTTTACCTCAGTATAACCCCCAATATATAGTAGATTAATTGAGAACATTTTTTTCATTCCGAATGAAATTCCACCTCCTGCTGCTACGCGTGGTTTAACCGTATTAGTGAGAGAAAGAGCCGGACCTGTTACCAAATTTAAAGCAAACCAGTCTGCATTAATAAAAGGTCTATACCCTATGTGTAAAAGCGTGGTTACACCTAACTCTCCAGCTTTATTTTCTTCGTCAACTATGCTATATGTTGTCGAGGTATCATTTAAACTAGCTTTAATACTATACAGCACATTAACAAAATTGCCATAATAAAAAGACATTCCTAACCCAAGAAAAAATTGTTTTACTTGCGGAAAAACTATTTCAGTGTTATATGAAGGCAGACCGTATGAACTATTTCTTTGATTAATGTATATTTTCAAGCGTGTAATATCACCATTAAACTGCTGAGGTAAGGTTGTATATGTTAATTCATTGAAATTATTTTCTTTAAAGATTATCGAATTGATCCATGTGGATACTCTATCAGAGTTTATTCCTTCAAAGGTTTTTTTTGCAGATGAAATAACATTACTGAATACTTCTAAAAGATTTTTATTTGCTTTACTTAATTCTTCATCTGTTTTAAAAAGTATTTTAATTTTTTCATCTGAGATAAATGTATTATAACCTGATTGCTTGTTTTCTAATTCTTTAATAAGCTTTTCAATCATTGTTCTTATAAAAGTAACATTGCTTAAAATAGTATCGAAGGGAACTTTTCCTGATAACTCTTTAAAATAAGTCATCGATGGATCTTTAACTAAATAACTATAAGTTTTCTTTTGAACATTAAGAGAAAGATTATCAATTCTACGATTAATATTATCAATAGATTTTAATTTTGTTTCAAGATACAGTTTTTCTATATTAATCCTCTCCTTAATTTCATTTCTTAAGCCAGGTAATAGGTCTAGTTCATTTCCTGGAAACAATTGAATTAAGTCTTTACTTTTTTTATAATCCATTTGTTTCTCAGAGATTACAATCTGACCCAACTTATTCAAAATTTCATCGACCCCGCCCAAGTTGACCATATCAAATGTTGGGAAAGTCACCTCAGAAATAATTATGCTGTCTTTCTTTTTAATATTGACTTCATACAAATTCATATTAATATTTTTAATGGTCAATTTATAGAAGTCCCCTTTTTTAATATTATCTAGTTCTTTTAAATTAGATGTAAATTCCTTATTTTGGAAATCAAGCGTAATATTTTTAACCCCTATTTGCTTAGATACACTATTATTAACATCTATATTTTTGACCTTGATAACATCGGCCTTAATATATCGAGCCATAATACTATCGGACACAATTTTTTCTACTTTAATTTTTTTAGTCGTTAAGCTTTTAATCGTATCATTCTGGCCAAAAGAGGGTAGGACAATGATTAATAAAATAGACAGGATAATATCTTTTTTTATTTCCATGGCTAAAGGTTTATAGGTTTTGATTCTCTATAAAAAACCCGTAAAAATTCCCAAGAAGACAAACCATAAAAAGGGTCATTCTTACATAAAAGTCATTATTGTGAAAATATCTCTCTATCAAGTATTTTTACTTTAACTTTATAATACTCTTTCCACCAAGCCTCTTCTCCTTGATTACGAGGTGGCTTAGAAAGCGCTAATAACTTCTTAGCTTTTGTAGCTTCTTTCTGTGTCACTCTAAAGTGATAATGGTCAAAAATCCGTAATGCCTCTATCATATATGATACAGCAATTCTTCGATCCTTTATTAATAAGAGATTTTCACCATTTGTTATATCAGCTGCTGAAGAGAAATTATACGATCCAAAGTACACCCTTGCATTAGGTTTATTGAAATCAATGACTACAAACTTATGATGCATTCTACAACCTTTACCTCCGGAGGGTTCTGATTTAAATGGCTCGGGTAAATTCTTCGACATTTCTGAAGGGTAAACAGGTGCTATATTACCACCTGGCTTTTGTAAATCAAGACCCCCAACTTTTCTATCAGAGATCCCATAAATAAATATA
The DNA here is from genome assembly GCA_016934875.1 of Candidatus Atribacteria bacterium. Taxonomy (GTDB): domain Bacteria; phylum Atribacterota; class Phoenicimicrobiia; order Phoenicimicrobiales; family Stramentimicrobiaceae; genus JAFGSC01. Next base: position 2,679 of record JAFGSC010000227.1, on the reverse strand, counting down.
TTGTCATCCGCAGTTATTTTTTCAATGGCGTTTTTGATTACTCCAGGAGTTTGAAATAAAAATGCAAGTGAATAGAAAACACATGATGTCACTTTACTTTCTATATCATCCGCTATAGTTTTAAGCAAAGCATTATTTGTGGCATGAGGTGAAAATGAAACTTTTGCATCTATTTGGGGAAGTGACAAGGCAGTCCAACCAGCTGAATTTGTCTTTCCAAAATCTTTGACTGAATCATATTTCCAGTAATTGTCAAACGCTTCATTGAAAGGTTTAATCGCATTGGCTCCATATAGGATAACTGCATTATTTGCCTGGACATAGAAGCCTCTCCAAGAAAAGTTTGTAGATCCACAAATTGCTGCTTTAATTTTTGGGCCTGATACCACAATTGTTTTGTTATGCTGAAGCTTACCCATGTGGTGTCGTTTTACTTGTCCTGCGGTTGATTTTTCTAAAAGAGATTCAGTCTGTGCTTCTGCTGAGTTTAATTCACCATGGGCGTCACTATTGTCAATAATTATTTTCAACCTTTCTTTCAACTTTACCAGACGGTTAACAAGTTCAGGTTCATTTAAATCATAAGCTACAACCCTTACTTCTGCTTTATCGTCTTCATACGCTTTATCTAGCAATTCCAATATTTTAGCTCTTGCCTCAAACCCCATCCATGTTAATGCTTCATCCTTCCTAGGATGCGTTGGTTGAAATCTTAAGCCTTGATCTGCTTCGGAAGGAATTAAAGCTGGTATTCCCCCATCCTTTTCATATCGATCTACAAAGGCCTGAGATAAAACAAATCCTCTGGTGAAGGAGACATTAAGTTTATCATGATAAGTTTCGTGCATTAATTGTATTGAGGCTGTTTGAGCTTCGCCATAACTCAATTCATCCATATCGTTCATAAAAACAGGTTTCACCATATAAGTAAAATCACCTGGAATATCTGGATTGTATGGGAAATGAATCCATCTAAACTTTTGAAATGGAGCTAAAAGAGAAGTAGTACTCCCTTTTTTTACTTTGCCATTGGAATCAAGAAATGAAAGACGATTTGGAATGGCATAAAACTTCTTTCCTCCTGGTTCCTTATACTCAATTGAGAAGCCTACAAAATCATCAGAGGGTTTACCTTCCTTCCAGTCCATAGCTAATAAAGCCATACCTTCACCGCGGTATACTTTCAGTTTAAACAAGGTATTTGGAATATTTCCATATACTTCAAATGGTGGATTGTTTGTGGTTGCCATAATTTAATATTTGGATGATGATAATTGATGGTTGGCCTATCTTAAATGATTACCATTAGTCTTTTAAACAAACACTTGTTTCTATTTACATTAACAATGCTAATCTATTACTAAATAATAATCAATATCTTACCAACAACAAGATTAACTAAACAGGATCAAAATTAACACTTGGTCCTTGGAATTACAAAAACAACCTTTCCTATTATCTTAGTAAAGATAATCTCACTATGTGTCTGTTATATGTTTCATAACTATGGGTTTATTAGGCTTCTAAACGTAAAGAAAAGTTCCGAAATCCTTTTGAGAAAAGCAAAAAATTACGCTTTTTTTATCAGAAGAGTATAACAATTTGGCATATTGAAACATTAATAGCTCAAGTTGTTACTTATAAGAACTTTTCATTAAGAGTGAAGATAAAAATGAACATTATACCTAAAATCTTTTTCCCATTCTGAAATAGTCTCCGATTAACGTACCTATAACAAATTCGGCCTCTTTTTCGGATAGGTCACAACAGTATCCAATTGCACTGTGGGATAATAGAAGAAATAAATAATCTATTATGTTTTTGCGTTCCCTCACGGGTCGCTACGTTACGGGCTTCGCTATTGCTCCGGAATCCTCAAACCGGTTTTTGTTAACCGGATCCACCGTGTTTGCCCCCTTCACATCGCTAACATAAAAAGGAATCATATTTTTTACCCTCCCTCCCTTTTAGCGGTATAAATCCTTTTTCTGTTGGTAAAAGCCGATTCATGGTTATTTCGCTTCACTCCGCTTCGGGATCGCCTTGCTCACATATTCGCCAGGCAATACCCTCGTTTCGTTTTCACTTCATAACCACGAAACCGCTTTATCCTGTTTTTCGGAAAGCAAAGAAATAAATCAGTCCAGGTGGCAATCCTGGCCTGAATAATTTCTTTTTGCTTTCGGCTTTATTTCTGTTTTTGACCCATTGAAAAGCATATTTCTGTCGGTATAACCATAAAGACGGGTTTTGATATTATCCCACCGGTGAACATTCACCCTTTAGCCTCCAAAAGAAAGCGCAACAAAATACCCTGTGCAATGACGGCTATTTCTTTGATCATTTTTTCAGCGGTATAGCCCCTACAGGTTTTATAAAAATTCTCCACTCTGAATGGTAAGAAAAATCAACAGGAAATTGATTTTTCTCTGATGATCACTTGTTTGGGTAGTAATTTTTATAAAAGTCATTGCAAAGGTATTTCTGTAGCACAACCAAAACATTACGGCTAAAGGGCGAAAACTCACCAACGGGATGTGATCTAATGTAAAACCTGCCCTTATGGTTATGATCTTTTTAAAATATGGCATTAGAGCTCAAATCTACCGCAAGGATATGATTTCAAAGAGAGTACTAACATTAATTCAAATAGCTATGAAAAACAATTTTTCAAACCGG
>JAFGSC010000226.1 GCA_016934875.1 Candidatus Atribacteria bacterium | reverse complement strand
ATTTTATGAAATCCGGTAGCCATGATAAACATGGCATCATAACCACCAAGAATAAAGAGGTATAAGACTGCAGCCATAAAACAAAAAGGAACGGGAACGCCTATAACCAACAAAAGTATCAGTAATGCTAAATCTATAATAATATCCAAATTTATGGTCTCCTTTTAATTCAATCTTTCAAAATAACTTTTTTTGCCTAAGAACTGTAAAATATGATCCACAAATTCAGTAAAGAAATATAAAGACATCAGAATTGCCCCTATAAAAATAGCGCTTTGGGAATAATACATCGGTAATAATAGGGCTTGAGATGTACCCCCCTTGGTGATACTCCAGATAAAAAAGGGATAGGTCCAGCTAACCATCACCAACGATAGAATAAAGGTGATTCCACTGGTCATTGAATGAACTAAAGCAGCTTTTTTGGGAGATTTTACCAGAGTATGAATTAATTCTGCCTTAATATGGCTTCGTTCATAGGCACCGTAGGAAGCTCCAATAAAATAGATCCACATGGCAATCAAAACAATAAGTTCTTCAACGCCAAAAAGTGGAGAACCCAATACATAACGCAACATAACTTCAACAAAAATAAGTACTGTAATAATACATCCGGAGATTAACATGAACATCCTCTGAAAATTCACTAGTCCATACCATAAAAATCGAAAAATTTTTGATATCATCGCTTTTTCTAACCTCATTGCTCATCATCTACCCGGAAATAGAAAAACATTACCGGGTAGATGAATTGAAAAAGTTTTTATACTATTAAATCTGCTTATAAACCAACCTGTTCTCTACAATAATCAATAAGCGATTTACCCATCAGGGGTTCTAATTGTGGCCAAACATCTGTTCGAATTGCATTCGCAAAATTACGAAGTTCATCATCAGTAGGAATAATGACCTTTAATCCGAACTCTTTCATTTTCTGACGGTATTCTTCATCTTCCTGGAGAAAAACTTCCCATCTTCCAAGAACTTGCTTTTCAGCGGAATCCAACAGTACTTTTTGATCATCTGCAGTTAAAGTATTCCACAAATCGAGATTCATATAGAACCACCAAGGTTCAAGGTAATCATTATATTGTATCCATACTCCTTGAATATCTCTGAATTGATATCCCTGAAATGGAGGACCACCAGATTCCCCATCTGCTACACCTCTTTCGATCGCACTAAAAGCTTCAGCATAAGGAATCGTGGATGGAATGTACCCAAGCCTTTCCCAAGTTAGCTCATTGGCCTTTAAGGGCATCACCCTGATTTTCATTCTGTTTGGCTTCATTTCTTGCCAACCTTCCGGCTCTTCTCTAGTCGTAATTCCGGACCATCCTACCGGAAATAATGCTAACCCTTTGATCCCCTGGTCAAGTAATAAATCATTGACCATATTATATACCCATCCATCTCTCTGATAAGCCTTTTTTGCTTCCTCAGTATTAATAAACAAATAAGGCATATAATATGCAACATTTAGCCGAGGATCATAAGTAGGCGCAATAGGAGTCATCGTAATTTCAAAATCACCACGCATAACCCGTTCGTAGCATTCAACCCAGTCGCATAATACACCACCTGAATAGACCGTAATATCTATTCGGCCATCTGTTTTCTCCCTCACTTCATCGGCAAAAGCAATAGCTCTTAAATCATAATCGCTTCCCACAGGATGAACCTGAGGTAACCTCCACTTATATTGGTATTGTGCTAGAGCAGTTGCAGAAAAACAACAAAGAAGTAAGATTACTAAAAACATGAATCCATTTAAAAACCATTTATTTCTCTTGAATAACATGATCATTTATACCCCTTTCCATTTTTTTAATTGATATCTTAATCGTTTATTGAAAAATAGCTTATTTTTTTTATACTTCTCCCCCTTTCATATTTGAATAGATTTTTACGATATGTTTGTTCTCAATCTACTGGTAATCTTGAAGTTATTGGGTAGGTAGTTATGGATTACAATATACATTAAACTCAATCTATTGATGTATCCCAAAGATTGACTTACTTTAAAACAAACCAACCATGATTTTATTATTCATTAATATATAATAATATTTTAGAGACGTCAACAGATTTAAATAATGGGTTTATACCAGATACTTAGAGGAACTCTTACTTATTGATGAGGGCAAAGCAAAATGACTCATTCGATCTCTTTTAGGTATAAGTCATAGTCATAGATTTTATCATTACCACTTTAGAAATGACGAATGAACCGTATCATCCCTAAAATAGATTCCAACCATTGGCACTTCTAATAAAATTCGAAAAAATAGCTATTTTTTCAACTATGACACTTTGATCTCCATCTTAGGTAATGGTGATAATTGAGAGGTTCATAACTTAGGTTGATTCACTAATAGCCTTTAATGTTTCCCTAGCCACGATCAATGCTTCATTCGCTGGAATTACAATGACCTGAATTTTTGAACTGCTATCCGATATGACCGTTTCTTCCTTTCCTCTAATACATTCTTCATTTTTTTTATCCTCTAAAGAAATCTGAAATAATTGCAAGCCTTCACAGATTTCTTTTCTTACCTTTGGTGAATTTTCACCAATACCTCCAGAAAAAGTAATTGCATCAACACCATTCATAATTGTGATATAGGAACCGATGTATTTGATGATATGGTAAACAAACGATTTTAATGCAATATCCGCTTTCGGGTTATGATCACTGATCTCTTCCAGGTCTCTCTCGTCTCCACTAATACCTGAAATCCCCAGTAGCCCTCCTTGTTTGATAAAAATAGTCATTACTTCTTCGAATGACAAAGATTCATTTTCCATAATATAGGGAATAATAAAAGGATCTAAGTCTCCTACCCGATTTCCCATCAGAACACCGGATTGAGTAGAAAAGCCCATCGAGGTGTCAATTGAAATTCCATTTTTTACTGCAGCGATGGAAGAACTTCCGCCAAGATGGCAAGTGACTATTCTTGATTGATTCGGTTGTAGATTTAGAATCTCTAATGCTTTTTCTGAGGCATAGCGATGGGATGCGCCATGAAAACCATACTTTCTTATATCATATTTCTCATACCATTCATAAGGAATGCCATATAAGTGGGCATACTCGGGCATATGACGATGGAAGTGAGTCTCAAAAACACCAACTAAAGGAGTACGTGGCAATATCTCTTTAAATCGATTGATTGCATTGATATAGGGAGGATTATGGGCAGGTACTACACAGGAATATCTTT
>JAFGSC010000225.1 GCA_016934875.1 Candidatus Atribacteria bacterium | reverse complement strand
GGATAATGCCATGCGTAAACCTTTAATTGTCGGTAATTGGAAAATGAATAAAACAGTTACTGAAAGCATTTCTTTGTCAAAGGAACTCATTGATTTGGTGAAAGACCGTCAAGAGACTGAAATCGTCCTTTGCCCGCCTTTTACTTCCTTATGGGTAGTCAAGGAATTAATTCAGGACACCAATATTTTATTAGGGGCACAAAACTTATATTTTCAAAATGAAGGAGCTTATACTGGAGAGATATCAGCCAACATGTTACAGAATATAGGGTGTCATTATGTGATTGTAGGACATTCTGAACGAAGGGAGTTCTTCCATGAAAGTTCTCAAGAAGTAGCATGGAAAACTAAACAGGCTTTGGCTTTCAGAATTAAGCCTATTATCTGTGTGGGAGAAAAACTGGAAGAAAGGGAATCAGGTATGGCAAAGGAGGTTGTGAGAAAAGAAGTCGAAGCAATCTTTGAAGTACTTAAAGCCCAGGATGCAGGGAAAGTTGTGTTTGCTTATGAACCTATTTGGGCAATTGGAACAGGAAAATCCGCAACTTCAAAGGATGCCAATGATATGATTCAATTTATTCGCAATACAATTAAAGAAAAATATCATGAAGAAATATCAGAACAAATTAGGATTTTGTATGGTGGTAGTGTCAAACCTGATAATATCAAGGAATTCATGGGAGAATCGGATATCGATGGTGCTTTGGTTGGGGGTGCCAGCTTAAAGGCCACGACGTTTGCGCAATTGGCACAATATAAAGAATAGTCAATATTTTTAGTTTGTGAACGGATCATCGATCGTAGCATAACTAAGATTAAGTAAGATAGATTTAGAAATAAAATCCTATAACTATCTTGAACCATTGATTTAAATATGTTATGATTCATTAGCGTTGATTTGAACATAAAGGATAAAGGTTTAAAACCCAAAGGAGAAGATCACATATGCCAACTTGGTTGATGTTGATACAGATTACGATAAGTTTAGCGTTGATTGTCATTGTCTTATTTCAGTCTAGAAAAACGGGTCAGGGTGGTGGAATTTTTGGCGGTGAAACATTTGCAGAACACAGGGGCAGAAAAGGGCAAGAAGTACTTTTGCTTAAAGTTACGACTGCAGTTGCCGCACTGTTCATACTCTCTTCTATTATTATAATTATTTATAAATAAATTTAGATTAAAAATTCAAATGAAGAGGAAATCAAAAGTTCATGAGCCAATATATTGATTCGGTAGCTGAAGTAAGAAAGTATAGGGTTGACCCTGAAAGAAAATTATTTTCTGCCAATCATGATGAAATAGCAAGAGGATTAACAACCGATGTTTATTTTGTCAGAGCCTTAGAAATTCTTAAATATCTAGATTTGGATAAGGTCATGGTGACTGCAGAAATTTTTGCCAGACAGGAAGGAATTTTTGCAGGCACCAAAGAAACCTATAATTTATTAAAAGATAAAAAAATAGAACTCTGGTCTATTCAGGAAGGGGATTCATTCCTTCCAAAAGAAACGGTGATGAGAATTAGCGGACCATATAATGAGTTTGGTATTTTTGAAACCGCAATTTTAGGTATATTGTCAAGTAGCTCTGCTTGGGCTACTGCTGCTAGGATTTGCTGTAATGCTGCCAATGGAAAAAAATTGATTTGTTTTGGATCTCGGCATATTCATCCAGCTGTTGCACCGGTCATGGAGAGGGCTGCAATCATTGGGGGAGTTGATGGTGCAAGCTGCATCTTGGGAGCTAAATTGATGGGACAGGAACCGCAAGGAACGATTCCCCATACTGTGATTATTATTTCTGGGGATACAGTCAAAGCAGCCAAAGCATACCATGAATGCTCTGACGGTGATGTGCCTCGAATTATATTAATTGATACATTTAAAGATGAAGCCGAAGAATCGATCAGGGTAGCAAAAGCATTAGGTCGAGATTTACTGGGTGTGAGACTGGATACACCCAGCGAAAGAGGTGGCGTTTCTCCTGATCTTGTTAGAGAAGTCAGGGCTCGTTTAGATCAAGCCGGATTTTCTTATGTTAAAATCTTTGTATCAGGAGGAGTCACTCCTGATAGGATTGTGTCACTTAGGGATGAGGCAGTGGATGCTTTTGGTGTAGGAAGTTTTATTAGTGATGCATCACCTATCGATATGACCCTCGATATTAAAGAGGTAGAAGGAAAACCGATTGCAAAAAGAGGGAGAATTCCTGGCAAGATTGAAAATAAAAAGCTTGTAAAATTAATATAGTATACCGTATACCGTATAAAACGTATAACGTAAAATAGCCGTGCGTAGTGAGTATTGCGCATTGAGTAAAATTGTATACCTTATAACGTGCAATAATGTAAGCATACTTGTAAGGATAGAATAAAACCGCAAGTTCAGAAGTTACATTGAATATGTAAAAACAAGAAAAATCGTTAGTCAATCGACCAGGGAATTATATATAGAGTAAGATGTTTTAGATATTAGTACTCAGTTTTTATATGGGTAATTTTAAACAAATGTTTTCGCTTAGAAGTGATATACGGAATACGATATACCATTTTTTAATTAATTGCCGGGATGGCGGAATAGGCAGACGCGCCAGCTTGAGGGGCTGGTGGGCGAAAGCTTGTGGGGGTTCAAATCCCCCTCCCGGCACCAAATGAATTGATTTGCTTATCAAGAAATTGATCAACAGGATCATTACTTTCATTAACTTAACTGGAACAGCAATCAAATTTTCTTTTTTTAATAATTTACTTTAGAATAAATGATATAAGGTTTGTGTTTTTTGGAAAATGCACGAAAGATCAGTAGCTAGAAATTTATTAAACATCGTTTTAAGTCAAGCAAAAACTCTTGAAGATCAGGTAAAGATAGAAGTCATTAGAATAGTCGTTGGTGACTTTACCATGATTCAAGATGAGCTTTTAGTAGAAGCCTTTTATCAATTGGCTCGCTCTACAACTGCCGAGAAAGCCAAGATAGAGATTACTCATTCTCCTTTGAAGGGCAAATGCCAGAAATGCAAGCAAGAATTTCTGATAAACAAGCAAGAATTCAAATGCCCTTATTGTGGAAGCCCGTTCGTCCAAATTATTAGCGGTGAAGAGCTATTTGTTCAGGACATAGAAATATCTAAAATTTCTTCTGATAAATGAATTGAAATCAATAATCAAGGTATGATATACTTTTTTTGTTCTTTTGGGAATGATCATATGAAATAAAGACTTGAAGTGAGGTGGAATCATGATCGGGTTTGTGTTCAGTTTCTTGTTAAGTTTTTTAGCATATCTTTTTTTGGCTGCTAGCCAGGGGGAAATTCTTGGTTTATGGAGTCAATCTGAAATTATTGCGGCTTGTATTATATCTTTGATCGTAGCAATAATTTCTTCAAAGGTATTATTTCAGAAGAAACAATACCGCTTATTAAACCCGTTAAGGTGGTTGACTTTTTTAATTTATTTGATGGGTCCTTTTTTAGTTGCTTTAGTTAAAGCAAATATTGATGTTGCTTACCGTGTCATCACAGGTAAAATTAACCCAGGAATTGTAAAAATATCTCCCAATTTAAAGTCAGATGCTGCTATAACTTTGCTGGCGAATTCAATTACTTTAACACCAGGAACATTAAGCGTGGATATTGATGAGAGTAACAACGATCTTTATATTCATTGGATTAACGTAACCAACCTTAAGCCAGCAATAGAAGATGTTTGCGGTAATTTTCCAATATGGATCAGGAGGATTGCGGAATGAATCTATTTAATGTTTTTCTACTTCCAGCGGTATTATTAATTCTTTTTATACTGACTTCTTTGTTTAGACTCGTTTTGGGACCGTCAATACCGGATCGAGTTGTTGCCTTAGATACCATCAATACACTGGTCGTTGCTGGAATGATATTATTTGGAGCTGCATTTCAAGAAGTGATCTATATCGATGTGGCGATCGTCTATGCTTTATTGTCCTATATATCTACACTGTACATTGCCAATTATTTAGAGAGGAGGACAAAAGATAAGTGACAGTTTTAATATTTTTCTTAGTTATATTTTTAATCATTGGTGTATTTTTTAATGGGCTTGGTACCGTTGGGCTTATGAGATTTCCTGATGTTTATACACGCTTGCATGCAACGACAAAATGTACGACTTTTGGATCCATATTTACATCTTTTGCGGTAATCATTTATGGATTTTATTTTTGGAAAGTAAGCGGAGATTCAAAATACGGTGTTATGGCATTGCATTCTTTGGTAGCTTTAGCTTGTTTGGTAATTACCAACGCTACCGGGTCGCATGCTATTGCAAGAGCGGCTTATCGTAGTGGAGTAATGCCCAGAAAGGCAGTTATCGATGAACTAAAGGAGGCAAAGTTAGATGAGTAATTTAATAGGCTTTGCACATGTTGCTATATTAGTGATTATGATTATTGCTGCATTTTTAGCAGTCGGTTATAAAAAGATATTACCCTCTGTGATTGCTCTTGCAGTTGTAAGCTTATTACTTTCACTGGAATTTTATTTACTGCATGCACCAGATGTAGCCATTGCCGAAGCAGGAATTGGGGCTGGCTTAACGATGGCAATCTTTATTTTTGCCATACAGGCAACTCGGAAATAAGGGGTGAAAAAAGATGAAGAAATTAGTATTTGGAATTGCGTTTGTTTTTTTTATAGCTTTTATGATTTTGGCAGCTTTCGACATGAGACCTTTCGGAGAGCCAGGCTTTACTGAAATCGATGATTACTATATTCAAAATGCACAGGCTGAAGCTGGCACCAATAATGTTGTTACCTCGATTGTGTTTGATTACAGAGGCTTTGATACTTTGGGAGAAGGAACAGTTCTATTTACCGCAGTCGTAGGAATTGTAGCTTTGTTTAGGGAGGTGGTGAAATGAAGGGAATGTCTCGAATTGTTAAAACTGTAGCAACACTATTGTATGGATTTATTGCTGTTTTCGGTTTTTATATTATCATTCATGGCCACCTAACACCTGGAGGGGGATTTCAAGGTGGTGCAGTTGTTGCTTCGGCATTTGCTCTATTATTGGTTTCCTATGGTAACCTAGGTATTAAAAAATATATTAAGAAAGATATTCTTTCAATTTTTGAAAGTGTTGGCTTAATCCTTTTTATTACCATTGCTTTTTTAGGTTTAGGGGTAACATTTTTCTATAATTTTATGGCAAACAGCGGGGGTATCTTTGGGAATCAAGTAGTAACTGGAATAAATCCCGGTGATCTGAACACTGGAGGAACCGTTGCAGCGATGAATATTGCTGTTGGATTAGAAGTTTTGGCGGCATTGGGGGTTATCGTTCTTATCATGTCAGCAGGATCAGAAATTAAAGATAAAAAGGAGACTTCATGAGATGATTGGTAATTTTCC
>JAFGSC010000224.1 GCA_016934875.1 Candidatus Atribacteria bacterium | reverse complement strand
GAGGGAATTGGAGAGCCAGTTGTTGAAGAAGAGTAACCTCATCGTTTTGCTCAAAAATCAAATCCCTCTTGATTCGGATTCATTTTTTTTGCTCTTTTTGAAATTCTCATTTCTTCTTTCAAATTTTGTGTACTTATTTCTCGATAATATTTTATTTCCGCAGTGTAGTTAGCTTGTAAAAATTCAAAAAATTGATCGAGCTCTTCATCTTCATCAGAATAATATTGAAGTAAATCTATTGTTTTAGAGTTTATTTTATTCTCAATATTCTGAAAAAAAGGCTTGAGACGCTCAGCCCCAATATTTTCTTCAACCAAATTGATATTAATGAATATTTAGATTTTAGAATAATTTAGACCAAAACTAACGCTAAAAGTATCGTTGAAGAGTATTTTATAATAATACTTTGTTTGGGTTAAAAAAGTTAAAAAGTAATAAAATCAGGAAGACATAGTAAGATTAAAAAGTGAAACTTCATCATCTTTTTCTGGATTATTGGGACGAACAATCAATGTCTGGTTCAAAGCTTTACAAAAGTATTGACTTTCTAAATAATTCATTGTATAAAAATTTGGGATATAATTGCTTTCAAGTGCTATCAAAAGATCACCCACTGTTAAACATGGATCTTCTTCTCTAATATCGATATTTCCTTGCACATATTCATTTAAAAAAGTAATAGAATTTTTTATCTCGCTCGTTTGCAGGCCTTCAGGGATTACGTTTAAAAAATTGAGAAGCTTCTTGCATAGTTCACTATGTTCTGAGAGAAATTCTAAAATAGGACAATATTCTTTTACTTTTGAACATTTCTTTTCACCAATCTCATATTTTTCATAAGCCTTAATTTCTAATACTGATTGATTGCTTAAATAGCAGCCTGTTCCTCTGATGAGATGTCCAATTGATTGACGAAAAGTAGCGAGCCCAAATTTTAATAAATCTCTTAAATATCTTAGTGCTCGTTCGGTTAATTCAGCATCATTTTCTTCATCCATTTCAAAAACTGTCTCAAGCATTTGAAGACAGATTTGTTGCTTTCTTCGATACTGTACCGGAAGCACATGAGAAATGTGTCGCTTAACTGCGCTGTAAGACCCCTTATCATTTAACTGCTTCAACAGATAAAGTGCTTCATTCATTATTCGTCTTTTGAACTCTTGTAATACGATACTACTGGATACGACCATATCATAAGTTGATAACCTTTCTTCAATTCGCTTTTTCATTCCTTTTTCTCGAAAAAAGCGAGCGATTTGTATTGATGTATCAAGAAATATTGCATTACCCTTCATGTGCCATACCTTCTAAAAAGGAGAAATCATTTCGTTCTGAAATTCCACTTATACCTACCCAGGGATCTAATCCATTTTCAGATAAGGTAATGATTGATCTTTCAAGATCCGCATCATCAACATGACTATTACATAAGTAATCATTTATAACTTTTCTTAATGATTTTTTTTGTTGATTATTGAGTAATTCGACATCAGTCTTAGCAAAAACAGCTTGAAGAATATTAATTAAATCCCCCCAGTTATGTTCACGTTCATTGCGTAATTGCCACATATCTTTTAAAATACTTTTAATTTCTAAGCTTATATTCGCCGTGTCGAAAATATCATAAGTTTTTTCAAGCTGCCTGGAAAGTTCAACTGCTTTTCTTTGTAAACGACCGATAGCTTCTTTTTTTCTGATTCTTTCTGCAGAATCTCGATATTTTTCTTCAACCTTCGGAAAATGAGTTGTTTCTGGGTGTATCTCATAGGAGCCAGTCTTTATGAAAGGAAGATCGTATCCTTTACTATGATATCCGCTGGAACGAGGGACTTTAAAGTAGTCAGATTTTTCCCAGTTATCAAAAGTTATTTCTTCCCTGGTTTCATCAATTGTTGGAACATAACTCATTTTTGATTCATCCCTTTTTGTTAAAAATTTTAGGTACGTTTGATTCAATTTGTTTAATCGAATTATTGATAAAATCTACCGCATCAATGCTTTCAGGATTTTCAATATAAGAATCAACATCGATCATAACTGCATAAGATGGATTTGAACTTAGTGTTTGTTTAGCTTTAACCTGTTTTATCAAATGTTTTTGTTGGTTTTTTGGCAACTGTCTTGCCGGCACTTTTAAAACATCTTCATCAATAATCGAAGGGATACCTTTCCTTTCAACGCTATTTACAGATATTTGAAACTTTCGATCTTCTCCTTTAAAAACGATTGTAAAATTCCGATTCTCTACTGTTCCAGAAAAAATATCTTTAATTAAATCATCAATTTTTATGATTCCTAAATTTGAGACCCACCGGTCTGAATCCAAATTAGATTCCGTAGCAATTAAATACCAAATACGAAATCCTATCCTCGTAAATTCATGAAGTCCAAGCTCATCGTTTATGACTTTCGACAAATAATCAGCTTGCTCTTGAAATTCTGTAATGTCTTTTTTTGTCAGGGCTTCTTTAATCCCAGCTTGTTGTTCCAAAGAAAGGTCATATTTAAGAGCAGAAAAATTAAAAATACTTTTACTCTTAGTATTTATTAAAGGCGCATTTTGCGGATTGGGTTCTTTAATATGCGGGGACCATTCTGGTCTTTCTCGCATTATTCTATTGATTGTTCGACCGCATCTGTCCAGATATGTATAGCCATAATTGTACCGAACTTCATAAACGAGCTTGTGAACGATTGTCTCTTTATTTTGAATTCGCATTTTTTATTTCTCACCATTTGGGATGGATCGCTGATTTAGCATAACTTAAATTATAACTTTATTATCAAAATGTCAAGCTATTTTTCCTGTTGAAGATATTTCATTAAAAAAAGCTTAATCTGCAGTCATTTGTATTAATTCATTAACCGCCGCAATTGCTAACCCAACACAGGTATCGGCCGCCCCATAATAAATAAACACCTGGCTATCCATTTTAGCAAATCCGTTTGAATCAACTTCTGTAGCAATCGCACCACT
>JAFGSC010000223.1 GCA_016934875.1 Candidatus Atribacteria bacterium | reverse complement strand
TTCGGAATGGTGTTGCCTTTTTGTTGCCCATTAACGTTTGCGTCCCCTTTTGCATACACAACGGCCAACAATGGCTTTATTTTCTTGCCTTGCATTAAAACCAAAGCATCACCATCCGGCTTTTTCAAAACGAAAAAGGTCTTTCAGTTATCTCTCATGGGCAATACAAATAAGGTGTGAAAAAGTTGTGTTGCGCAGTACGCGGCACTGGGGCAGTGCCGGTCGATAATCAGAGCATTGCTGTGGTTCATTTGCATATTACTCGTGTTTGGTTTCGATAATATTTTGCAATAATAAAAAACGATACAGCGAAAATAATATTATAATTTTTTTGTTGAGTATGAAATAATATTGGGAAACCTATTCTTTTTAATATATAAAGGGCTGTCTATAAAGGTAATCTTTTTAAACAGCCACTCCGAGACAACTACGATAAACGCAGGATAACTATTTCATTTTTGAACCTATATAAATGCTATCTACTGTGAACAATTTATATACATACTCAATGCCTTTAATTGTTGTTTTTTTATACTCTATATAATTATCTGTGTCGAGCAGGCTGTTTCTGGCATTTTTAAGAGAATCTATATAAACTTTATCCTTTTGATATAAAAAAGCATAATCATAAACAGAAGGAATATCTCCTTCAAACCCTGAACCATTGAAGATAACCACTGTATCTTTAACGCCAATTGCAAATGTTTTATTATCAATTCCTCCGCGATTAAATTCAATAGTTATTTCAGTACCGGTATAATTTGAAACCTGATAATTATACTCCGATACAATTACATCTGTTCGGCATGCCGTTAATGCCAAGAACAATAAAGCTGAAATAATTTTTGTCTTATTCATAATTACTGCATATTAATATAGTTATCAAACAACTCGTCCAAATATATTTTAGTTGAGTTTGAATGTTCGTTATTAAGATTATCACGCCACTACTGTAGGCTTCTTGCTCCCATTAAAGAACTTTCTATTTGGCTTATAGAACCAATTAACATGGTTATTGATAAACTCGACTATAATCGAATCTCAATTACAGGAGTAACAACAACTGCCTGTTTACCAATATACAACAACCCGTAAGCTTCAGCTTTTATCCCAACATTTAAATGTTCTAATACATTATACTTATACTCAAAAGCTAAAAACATCCCAATATCAATAAAATGAGAAAAGTATACATTGGGATTTAAAACCGCATAAATCTTATCTCCATTAACATCTAATGTTTGGTATTCATCGTAGTTGAATTGGGTTCTATTGTAATCGTGCAATAATGGCCCACCTGAAAAATCAAAAAAACTCTTTCCTTTCGAATATGATTTTTTTAAGACGATAGAATAGGAATCGAAACTTATCATTTGATTGGTTTCCCAAAATATTTTTCCATGATCATTATTTGGATACGATAAATCACAGTCCATATATTTAAAACCAAGCCAATAATTACTGGGCAATAAATATAAAAACTCTACAAAAGTAGCGACTCCGTAATGCATTCCTGCCATACGTGGATTATTTCCTTCCGCAATATCAACGCCTAAATCTTCAATGTTTGCAAAAACACCTGCACCAGATGTTAATGAAAACCGTTGGCGATTTTGTGCTTCCAGACTAAGAGCTCCTAGCAAAACAAAGCAGAGCATGATAATTAAATTTAGTTTTTTATCAATCGACATAATCTCTATTTTAAATAATACGTTAAAGTTAAATGGGTTGACAAATAACCTAAATCAATCTTTTCTGCCGATCTAAAATTTAGTGCATTTGCTTTTAACCCAACCGAGAAAGAATTACTAATCAGGTATTCACATCCGATAAAGCAGTTAATTCCCAGTTTAGAAAATTTATAGACATTAAAATATTGAAACGGAAGAATTACTTCTTCACCATTTACAACTACCTCGGAATGCTTTTGAATGTATGTTCTGAATTCTTTCAAATACATGTAAGTAAAACCGAAACCGGTGTTTAGTGAAAAAGCTTTGTACTTGATTGGTATAATTTTGAAATTTACAGATTGAGTAACACCTGTTCTTGACTCAAACAAATTACCACCATACTGCTGATATTCACCAGCTGATGTACTAAACAAGCCATGAACCAAATTCAATCTTACTTTATTACAGAGACTCAAATCCAGCTCAGCATTATTGTAGAATGTAGCATCAACACCATTAACAATTAGACCGGGTGAGTAAACGAACGATTCTATTTTAATTGCTTTTCCCTGAGCTAGTGCTGTAAAAGCAATTAAATATAGAATACAGAAAACGATTGCTTTATCTTTTAACATTTTGATTTTTTAAAAAGAGGGGGATTCAATCATCCCCCCACAATAATTATTTAATAACTTACCGCTGTAAAAGTGCATTTAAAATCACCAAATGAATATAATGTCTCACCATTTTCCCAAGTACTAAACCAGTCTCTCCCCCAAGTTTGTTGCCCTAACAAATCGTCATTACTTTCAAGTTTAAACCTAAAGGTACCCCCAATTGTAAAACCTTCATTTATAGTCATTGTATCTTGCAAAACAACAATACCTAAAGTGTCTTTCCAATTTAATATTCCTTGCCCCGAATTTTTAATTGTATATTGAAAACCAACACGACCATCTGAAATATCCCAATAACCAGGGTCATAATCATATGCTCCAACAGTAATACTTCTCTCAGCTTTTTTCCAATCAGTTTTTAGTGCTGTTCCCATTGTAATAACTGTACCATTACGAATGGCTTTTCTTTTAGTTGTACAATCTATAAAATCATCAATTGGAGTAAATTTATGCTGCGACAGTGGGAATAACTCAATTTTAACAATCCTCAATTCACTTTCTCCTGCGAAAATTCCATCGAACTGATGTTTGTTTGCTACATAATAATGCTTTAGAATAATTGCAATGTTTTCTTTTGTCGTATCAACGGGGTATGATGCGGCTGATTTTAGATTTGCATAATTAATTAATGAAGACTTATTTTTAGAATAAAGTTCATCCTCTTTTTTAGGAATAATTAAATAAACAGGTCTTGTCAAGCTATATTCCTCATTTACCATAACCGTTTTATATCCTGAAATAATTCCATTCTCTATTATAGGCTCAAATCCTTCATTAGTGTCTTGATTATCTAAAGGATGATATGAAATTGTTGGGACTCTAAACCCTTCAGGATAATCCTCTAAAGGATAAGGAATATATAAAGCTAGATTGTTTTTTTTCAAATATTCTTTTAAATCATTGAGTTCAGACGATTTTAAAGCATTAGAATTTTGAGTTTGATCAAAGATCTTTTCAAATAATGCAACTTTACACTTTTCACTTTTTAAACCTTCTTCATTAGAATGTTTAAATAAGTCTTTGAATAGAACAAAATCACCTTTATACTTTTCCTCTAAAATTAAAGACGCTAATTCTGAGTTAACCTCATCATTATTCGCCATATTTGTTAGGATCAATGAAGTTTCCTTCATTTTTTGTAACATCTCAATTTGCTCTATCGTCAAGTTTGATTTATTAATCGAACTATCAATATTATCTAAACTATCTTTTGAACATCCCACAAAAAGAGATAACAAGGTAAAAAAAACTATAATGTTTCTCATAATCAATTATCTTTGAGGTTTGGGAGTCCTACCTCCCAAACCAGTTAATAACTTTTATTAATTGTTAATTTTAGGCAATACTGTTTTTCGGAATGGTGTTGCCTTTTTGTTGC
>JAFGSC010000026.1 GCA_016934875.1 Candidatus Atribacteria bacterium | reverse complement strand
GCCGCTTGACCACCCATCTTAGCTGCTTCTTCAAAAATGGCTTGTTCTTCTGGTGTTAATTCCTCCCATAATTTCGCACTCATCATAATTGTAGCAGGAGCATAGGTGTGTCTATCCATGGTCATGTAATCCTGAGATTCAAATAATTTGAAAGAATAAACCACGACAACTGGATTTTCCTGTCCATCGATTGTCCCTTGGGAAAGACCTGTCAAACATTCTGTCCAAGCCATCGGTACTGCGTTAGCCCCTAAAGCCTTAAAAGTGTCAACATAAAGAGGACTTTCCATCAAACGGATTTTTAGACCTTCAATATCACTGGCTTTTTTAACAGGTCTTACGCTATTCGTTAAATTTCTAAAACCACGTTCTGAGTATGCAAGACCATGGATCCTGACGGTGTCCAACCTATCTAACACCTTTTGACCAATTTCTCCATCTAAGATATGGTAAGCTTCTTCCGGATTCCCAAACAAGAAAGGCATTTCAAAAACAGCCATTTCTGGCAAGAAATTAGCGATGGGACCATTGGTAATTACACCCATATCGATCGTGCCTAATTGCATCCCTTCTAATAATGTTCTCTCGTCTCCTAATTCGGCATTGGGATGAATTTCAATAACAATATTACCATTGGTCTTTTCTTCTACTATTTCTTTAAATTTCAATGCTGAAATATGAAAAGCATCCTGCTCGTTGACTACATGGGTTAATTTTACAATTCTAGGATTTTCCACAGCAAATATGGTTAGGGAGAATCCCAAGGTCATCATCAATATGAATAACAAACAAGAAATTTTCTTCATTTTCTTCCTTTTCTTCCTTTCTTTTTTATGTTCTTTTTACCTTTTAAGGTATTTGTAATAAAGAATAACAATTACTATTCATTCACCTCCTATCAAAAAATATCAGATTTTCTTTACATATAAAAATAGCCTTCGTTCCTATGATCCATATTTTATAAAATAAGGACAATAATAGGGACGAAGGCTCGTGGTACCACCCTAATTCAGTAGGAATAACCAATTAAGACTATTTTTCTACTCTTGTTGTCATAAAAAGTGAACTTTCACTTTTTTCTATATTCATTTTTTAAGATTTCTGTTAAGAAGAGTTGATTTTCGGTAAGTATTTACCGCCAATTTTCACCTTCACTTGGCTCTCTAAGATAAAAACTTACTTACTATCTTCTTCATTACATTGAATTATTTAGAAAATAATTAATTAAATTCTACTCTGAATTATTTTTGATGTCAAACAAAGCTCAAGGAATCTATGACCGATAAAAGATAATAATCATTTAAACAATGAAATATTTTCACATCACCAATAATTTTGGCCAGAGAGAAAAGATTCAAATGGTTTATAAACATTATTTGAAGATGAACTGTAAATATGATTAAACCACTTTACAATAAACAGTTATTCGTATTGATATTGTGATTCAGGAAAAAAGACTTTCCCTATTTCATTAATCGTAGGCTAATCTAATCTGTTCGGTAGCCATGGTGGGCTGAATGATTTCCTCCCAGTATTCGTTATCATCCCAAGTATGCAACTTTTTATGCATGAGGTAATACTTCTGTGGAATTGGATGTGTACCGATCACCACCTTCAGACCAAATTGCTGCTCAATATAACTCTTGAAATACTTGATACTGGGACAGGGAGGATATCCAACCACCATACCTGTCGCAAAATGGATGACTTCTGCCCCATTCTTTTTCATCTCCGCTGGTGAATATTCCACATTTCCTCCCGGGCAACCATCACAGGTCGTGTAACCAACGAGTTCGATTTCCTTTCCCTGATAAATAGAAAAAGCGCCTTCTCTATTACGCATAGATCTTAAGCACTTTCCACCAGCACAGTTATGAAACCGATGACAAATAATAATTCCAATTTTGATTTTTTCTTCCATATACCTTCCTATTCTATTTTTACAATTTTTTTCAGCTTATTCTATTGATGATTGTACCATGCCATGGGATCCGAATAAAAAAATATTTTTTCTTAATTTTTCCCATCTTGAAATGAAGTTACTGCTCAATTCATACTGGTAAATCAATCACCTCAAAAATATTTTTTCTTTACTAACGACTATCATCTGACCTTACTAAATATCTACTATGAAAGATGAAAAAGAAAGTAGATGGCCATCGTGATCGCAAGGATTAATTTGAACACTAAAGAGGTAAAACTACCTAAAAAAGTTGCTAATCCTGCTTTAAAAGCCTGTGAAGCCTCTTTTCCAGACCATAATTCACCAATCATTGATCCAAGGAAAAGACCAAGAAACATTCCAAACGGAGGGAAAAACAGGATGCCAATGATCATCCCAACGATTGAACACCATAATCCCTTACGGGAAGCGCCAAATTTTTTTGCTTCTAAAATGGGAAGGATGTAATCCAAAACTACCGTCGAAATGCTTAATACCCCAAAAACTAACAGGGTAGCAAAATCTATCTGTTCTTCTCCTCTATTAATGTAAAGTAAAATGATCGGTATATAGTTCAATATGATTCCAGGCAAAACAGGAAAAATAATCCCAATGATACCTAATAGATTTAAAATAAT
>JAFGSC010000222.1 GCA_016934875.1 Candidatus Atribacteria bacterium | reverse complement strand
TTTTACTGCATTTGGGAAAGCCTGAAATTGAAACACTTTCCTGTATTGTTACCGGTTTATGGTTTGGTTGGATTGCCTACCGTGGAAAATCATTTTGGCCTGCTTTTATCATCCATGTTTTTATTAATTTCACAGTTCGGTATTTTGTTGCTGTATAGAGTTTACCTCTTAATCACAATAATTTTAATACCTTAAAAAAGTTAAAGGATGCTGAATATTATGAATCATAAGTGCAGATGGTACGATCAGACGTCAGGAATGAAAAGGGCTTTTGATAAAGGATTGTTAGACAAGAAATGGATTGAGAATTATTGCCTGAAGGGTGGAAAAAATTGCATCCGAAAAAAGCGATTCGAAGAAGAAGGATATGTTTCTCCTGATTATGTTTTGCCTGATGGTTCAATCGATGAAAAGTTAAAAAAAATCATTGAAGAAAAGGGTTATTTTTAATCAATGAAATTTCTTTGAACGATCATTGCATTTTAGCCTTTTCTTCTTTTCGGGGATAGGATGACAGATAGTCCAAATCCCACCGAAGAAGTAATCGCTATGGAAGAGCCGATAGGGAAGTCCAGGAGAAAAGAAAGTATGATTCCACCTAGAGAAAATAATATGCCAAACAAGGGTGAGAACAACAAAATTTTTCTGAAGTCATAGAAGTATTGATAAGCACAAGAGGCAGGGTTTACAATCAAAGCGAAAATAAGTAATCCTCCAACCAGCTTAATGGAGAAAGCCACGGTAATCCCGGTTAAAAAAAGAATAAGATAATAGAATGGTTTCGTAGCAATTCCGGATGCCTCTGCCATTTTTCGATCGAACATAATCGCATGAAATTCTTTAAAAAACAAAATAATGATCAGGATAACACTAAAAGTAAGAACAGCTAAACGGATGACATCAAGGTCAGTAATACCTAAAATACTTCCCCAAAGGATACTCATCGCAGTACTACTCATCGCAGAGTCTGGAATGAAGTTGAGAAAGGTTAAGCCTAAAGCCATTGTAAGAGAAAAAAGTATTCCCAGGATAATTTCTGGTTGTAATCTGGATTTATCGGCTAATGGTCCAAGGATAAAAGCAACCAGAATAGAAAAGGCAAGTGCTAACCACAAGGGAGGTAACGAGAGTGCCAGTCCAAGGGCGGATCCGGCAAAGGCTGCATGAGACATACAAAAACCCAATGAAGTGAGTTTCATTCTGACGATAAAAGTACCAATTAGGGAGCAAACTGCTCCAGCAAGGCAAGTACCCAGTAGGGTAATAATGATCGTCTTCAGTGGAAGAATTTCGAAAATAGACATTGTATTGTTACCTTGATGGCAGCGAAGTTTCTAATAAATCCTCGGTTAACACTTTTTCAGGGGTATCGTCTTTTACGACTCTGCCCTCTTCAAGATAAATCACGCGATTACAGTGTTTTGGGAGGGAAGCAAGGTCATGGATAACCATTAAGGTAGTCCAATGATTTTCATCATGTGCGCAGGAAAGCTGATGGGCAATCGTATGAGTAGAGCGGTAATCCAGATTGCTAAAAGGCTCATCAAGGAAAAGGATACTTGGCCTTTTAGTTAATACCCTTGCTAACATGACTTTCTGCAATTGTCCTCCTGATAGTTTTCCAATAGGCTTGTCTTTTAGTTCTTCAATGCCAATGATTTTTAGACTTCTTTCTAACAGCCAGTAATCATTCTTAGAAATATTTTTAAATAGACCGATTTTACCATAACGTCCCATGAGAATAATATCTTTAACCAGGAATGGAGACAGCGGATCGACGGTAAATTCCTGCGGGAGGTAGCCGATTTGTTTCCTCAAGAAAACACCTTTTTCTTTAATATTTTTGCCTAAAATATGAACCTGTCCATCCGTATGGGGTATTAATCCGTTCAAGGTTTCAAGCAATGTGGTTTTTCCTGCTCCATTAGGTCCCACGATACAAACGAATTCACCTTGAGCAATCGAAAGAGTAATATCGAAAAGAGAAGGTACTTTTTCTCCTTCGTAAATCGTACTGACGTGTTTCATTTCAATGATTCTAGATTGCCCCATTGATCTCCTCGTAATCAAACAATGTTTCATTCTTCATACTCATGATCTGTTCTCCTAATTCCTCGCAGCTCGTTTTTTGAAAATCAAGCAATTTTATGATCTCCGGTTTTAAGGTTATCAAAAGATTTCTGTTTCCTGATCTGAAGCTAGCGCGCATTATGTCGGGGTTATCTTTAACCTGAATATTTCCTTTTCCTAAAGTACATCCAGTTGAGATCTGTAGTCCATCGATTAAGCAGGAAAACGGTGTATGGTATTTTAACTCAACTTTAGTAACCAAGTCAAAGTACCCTTTGGCATCTAAAATTTCTAAAGCCATTAAACCCATTTTAATCCCCAGGTTTAAATATGGGCCTGCATGCCCGTGTAGTAGGATGCCATAATTCACCATACGATCGATGTTGTGGCGGTCAATGGTCAGTTTAATCATGATTCGTCCTTTCCTGGATTGCTTTGAATAACTGTTCAGCGTTATAGGACAGCATGGCTGATAAACTTTCTGTTTGGGGTACCAATCCAGGAAAATTGGTCAATACGACATGATTCGCATGAAGATCAGAGGCCATCTTCGCCCCAAAATCCGTACCACTTTGAAGATTATCAACAATAAATGCAGGATTTTCCTTTTTACCAACCAGTAAAAGTTCTAGGTATTGTTTGGTAGATATCGTTTCAGGTGATGGGTAAGTGGTGACCGATTGAAAACCAAGCCATTCAACGAAGGAAGCTTGATGAAAACTGGAAATGACTTTAAATTGACTGACATTGAATTCATTAGATTTATTTTTTATTTTCTCAGCCTCCAGACGAACGCTTTGAATCAGCTTTTGGGCGTTGAGATTAAAATATTGCTCATCTTCCGGAAATCGCTTAACCAATATACTAGAAATGAGACCAATCTTTTCGATTGCACTTTCAGGAGTATTCCATGGGCCTGAAAGAATTAATCTTTCTATGGCAGTATTATCGGATGCATTGATAAGATTCTCAATCCATGGTTCAAAATTATGCGAGATAAGAATTTTTGCTTCTCTGACCGCCTGGATCTGGGAAGGCTTAATGTCGAAGTGGGCTGGACACATTCCAGCGGGAGCGATCGTTGTGACTACAATCGCTTCCTGTCCAATTTCCTGAGTAAGGTAAGATAGGACTGAAGTCGTACAAACAACTCCTGGGATTTCATTGCTTGTTTTTTCAGAAAGTACAATCATTGGGCTCAAAATAAAGCATAACATTATAATTAACAAAAAAAGGTGAATGTTTTTTTTCATCTCAATCTCCTGTGACTTGATATGTTTGTGTTACAATTTTTAAAATAGTAACACCATTAAAACATAATTTGATACTAGCATAAAAAGTTCATATGTCAAGATAGCCAAATATGAAATTCCAGTGCCTTTATCATTGCTTATTCTAGATCTTGTCCTAACAATTGTACCAAATCAAGTCAAGCAAAT
>JAFGSC010000221.1 GCA_016934875.1 Candidatus Atribacteria bacterium | reverse complement strand
GAAAAAGGACAGGCTTTCCCATTGACAACCGTATAACTACAGCAATACTTATCATCAAGGGAAGTAAAAGCGCAGAAAATGGAACAGCTATTATGAGATCAAAAAGCCTTTTGTACATTGATACTATCCAGTCATAATTATATAAAATTGTAAAATCCAACTTCAGGTATTTTCTGGTGTGATTTGATTTGAAGCTTTCATTAAGACTCCATCCAAAATATCTGCCAAAACACCACCTAACATTTTATAATTATGGTTTTTTTCAATATATTTTCTTCCATTGTCACCAAGTTCAATCAATTTATACTGCGGCATTGAAGATAGTTGTTCTATAGCATCAGCGAGTTTTTCAGGGTTTTCAGCATTCACTGTTATTCCACAGCAAGCTTTCTCGATTGGATTTTCTGATATGTTAATGGCTATTAAAATTGGACGGCCTGCAGACATATAATCAAAAATCTTATTCATGCTTATCCCATAGCGATACAATCCTGGTAAATCCCGAACCATAATAACAAAAGCATCAGCTTTTGATGCAATGTAAGGAATCTCATTTTTGGGTATAGGGTCTTGAAACACAACATTGTTCAAATGCAAATCATTCGTTTTTTGCATTAGTTTTTCTTTTAAAGGGCCATCCCCAATCAAATAGAGTTTGATATTACGACTAAATTTTTTGTCTTTCAATACGGCCATAGCATCGATAAGGTGCTCGAGATCGTTAGCACTACCATGGGCTCCAAAATACATAAGCTTAAATAGCCCTTGACCCTCATGGGGGGGGGAAAGGGGGAATTCCTCAATATCAACACCATTGGGAATATATTTGATTTTATTTTCTGATATTCCTAAATTTGTAATGTAATCTGATGCTCGGGGTAACGTAGTAACAATACATTGTGCGTTATTGTAAAGCCATCTTTCTAAAAGACGAAGGATCTTCGCCTGCATACTGTGGCTTGTTATACTCCCCATATCAATGAGCGATTGTGGCCACAAATCTCTAACTTCAAAGATAAAAGGCACATGATAACGACGTGACAATAACACACCTGCTAGAGCAGCAAACGGATGAACCTGCGAACCAATGATAACATCAGGCTTAGGCAAAATTTTCGTGTACTGAGGAAGTAATACTTTTATAGTATATGAGAAGATATTCCAAATACGTTTTAAATTATTAGTCTTATATTTGGGTGTACGCAGAAGAAGAAAGGGTATCTCATTATAATACTTAACTTCATATTTTTTATTTTTACTTATTAGACTGTTCCCAGTATTATGCTCTATGCTCGCGGTTATAATATAGGCTTTCCATCCATTTTCGTATAAGTATTTAGCAAGATAATAATGTCTCGTCCCACCAGGGCTTGTAGGAAATACTGCATAATGATTTAAAATCCAGACGATTTTCATTTATTATGATCGATGGTTTAGTGGAGATCTAATTGAATAAGATATCTTGATATAGACTAAAAAGTTTTTTTTCTTCACTATTCCAATTATATCTTGTAAAAACAGCTTCTTTCCCCCGAGCACCCATCTCTTCAGCTATTTTAGGGTTCTTGATAAGGTATTCTATGGCATCTGCAATACCTTTTGTATCGAGGGGATTAACCAATAAACCACATCCAATACTCTCAACTAGTTCACGCCAAATTTGAAAATCTGATGCAATAACAGGGATACCACAGGACATATATTCAAACAGTTTTGTTGGGTAAGAAACCAGGTACCTTGGCTCAGGATGAATTAGTACAAGACCTGCTTTTACATGACCTACGAGTTCTCCCACTTCTTGAAGTGACAAATAACCCTTATATTCGACAAGTCTCCACCCTGATAACAACTTGATTTCTTTTCTTAGTGACTCTGGAGTGAAATCTCCTGCAAGAATCAAACGCACTTCTGTTTTCTCAGAAGCAAGTTCTATTGCTTCTATCATTTCCTTTATTCCTCTAAGAAAACTAATCTTTCCAATATAAGCAACTGAATTAGAACGCTTCAACCATGGTAAAGGTTCTTCTTTAGAAAGCTCGTCAATAATTGGTAAATTCCGCACAACAAAAATGTTTTTCGAATATATAAATTTTTTAGCAATAAACGGTGTTGCTGAAATAATTCCATCAAAAAACACAGAGGAGAATTTCTCAACCCACTTGAACAATAAAGCAATATATCTTCGGGTCCAGGGATAAAGCCAATGTTTTTCCATAATAGCTTTTGGATAATCTTCATGAACATCATAGAGAACTCTTGCTCTCGTACACGCTTTAAGCAATAGCCCTATAGGTATTAGTTCCGGGTCATGAAAATGATAAACATCCGCATTTTCCTTCAATGCTAATTTAAAAAGTCCCAGGACTGTTTTGGTCATCCTTTGATATCTGTTCTTTGGTATTGGCAGAGGAATAATTTTTATCCCATCAATAACCTCTTGCTTAGAATGTGGTGCGATGAGAACAACCTGGTATCCATGTCTATATAATGATCTGGCCTGTTTATGAAAAATCCTCACATCAAAGGGAGGGTGCACTGAAGTTAACATACATATTTTCTTCATCTATTTATTGACACTTCACAGATAAACGCACTTCCAAATTGCATGAATTAGAGGCACCTGTCTTTTCATACATATTGGATAATTATTATTTTCCCCATTATATTAATTAG
>JAFGSC010000220.1 GCA_016934875.1 Candidatus Atribacteria bacterium | reverse complement strand
GATCAGGTCAATGAATTAGTGCAGCAAGGTGACTTTATCACCTTTGATCGTGATTTTGTACAGATGAATAATAAAGTGGTTACTTCTTTAGCTCTAGACAATCGGGTGGGAGTTTATACAATCTTGGAAGCGCTGAGAAGGGTTAAAGATCATTATGTGGATATTTATGCGGTTGCCACTTCCCAGGAAGAGATTGGCTTAAGGGGTGCCATGACATCCTCGTATGCTATTGACCCCGATGTTGGGATTGCGGTTGATGTAACGATAGCAATGGATACGCCGGGAATCAAGGAAGAAGAAAAAGGGTGTTCCCTGGGAAAAGGTACTGCAATTGCGGTCATGAATTCATCCATGATTTCTCACCGTGGACTGTACAAATTTCTAAGAGAATTGGCTGAAAAAAATAAAATTCAGTATCAGGTTGATATTATGGAACGGGGAGGAACGGATGCTGGTTCTATACAGAAAACTCGTTGTGGGGTAATCACTGGTGGTCTTTCTATTCCATCGAGATATATTCACTCAGTGGTGGAGATGTGTCATCGCGATGATATTGAATCAACGATCCAATTACTCGTTTATTTCTTAGAAAATGTTCATCAAGCAGATTTCTTAAATAGGGAAATAGAAGACTGAATATTTTGTTATGGAAGAACAGAAGATATCCGAGAGACTACTATCCATGCATCGATGTCTATCTGATTTTTATGGTCCCCTGCATTGGTGGCCTGGTGATACGAGTTTGGAAATTATTCTGGGGGCATTTTTAACTCAAAATACCAATTGGGCAAATGCTGAAAAGGCTATTCAAAAAATTAAGAAAGAAAAATTGCTTAGTGTTGAGACTCTTTTTCATCTTAGTGAAGAACAATTAAGCTTATTAATCAAGTCATGTGGCTATTATCATTTAAAAGCAAGAAGAATTAAAAATTTTCTTTTTTTTCTCTCTGAAAAATATAGTGGATCACTGGAAGATATGTTTAATCAGGACTGGCAGATTTTAAGAAAAGAATTACTTAATATTAATGGCATTGGTCCGGAAACAGCGGATAGTATTTTGCTGTATGCGGGGAATAAGCCAGTTTTTGTCGTTGATGCCTATACCAAAAGAATTTTCTTTGATCGTCACGGATACTTTCTCTCAGAGTATAACTATGAGCAGATGCAGAAATTCTTTATGAAGAACTTACCAGATGATTATTTAATCTATAATGAATTTCATGCTCAAATAGTCATGATAGGTAAAAATTATTGTAAAAGAAAAAATCCAGATTGTTTCAATTGTCCATTGTCTAAATTTCTGTAATAGGATTGGCCGATAGATTTCTTAAAAATATAGGGAAATGATAGATTGAATAACAATCTATTTAATGCCAAATCACTTTTAGGTAAATATATTAACATTCAGGGGACTTATCATGAATGAAAAACAATTCCAAGAAGAAATTATTGATAAGGAAGATGAAAGTTTTTCTCCTTTTGCTACAAAAAATGCAGATGCCAGGAGAAGAATAGCGATTCAACATCCTTTAAGGGGTCCCTTTTCTCGGGATAGAGACCATATCCTGTATTCGGGTTCATTTAGACGCTATATAGGCAAGACCCAGGTTATCTATAATGCTGCAAGTTTTGATGAACAACTAGCCAATAGAAGTATTCATACCCTGCAGGTTTCTCAGATTGCACGCTCCATAGGTAAAGTACTGAAGCTAAATTTGGATTTAATTGAAGCCATTGCCTTAGGACATGATTTGGGACATGCTCCCTTTGGCCATGACGGTGAAAGATTTTTGCAGGAAATATGCCAAAAATATCAATTAGGTTTATTTTTTCATAATATCCATAGTTTAAGGGTCGTCGACTATCTATCCGATGCGAATCAGGGGATGAATTTAACCTTTCAGGTGAGGGACGGCATTGTCTCTCATGATGGTGAAATCAACGAGATTTCAGTGAAACCATATCCTTCGAAAACTGAAAAGGAGATCCAGGATTACATTACCAAGAAACAAAAAGGAGAAAAATCAATCACGTATCCGAATACACTTGAGGGTTGTCTGGTTCGAATTACAGATTCGATTTCTTATATTGGTCAGGATTATGAAGATGCAGTAAGAATTAGATTAATTAAAGAAAGTGATTTACCTGTGGAAATCAGGAAGACATTGGGAGAAAGCAATAGTGAAATCATTAATTCTCTGGCACATGATGTGATTGAACAGTCCTATGGGATTAATGAGATTGGTTATTCTCAGAATATCGCTCAATGTGTTTTTAAATTGAAGATATTTAATCTTGAACATATCTATGAAAACAAGACATTAAAAAGAGAAAGAGAAAAAATCAGGAATTCATTTTTTTGCCTGTTTGATCATTTTGTTCAAGCAATCAAGAAAGGAAATACAAAATCGATTGTTTTTACAGAATGGATTTTTAATCGTGGGGAAGATCATGGCAGACAATATCTACAGGATTGCTCTCCGGAGGAAGTAGTCGTTGATTATATGGCTTCCATGACCGATCGGTATTTTCTAAATGCCTATCATCAATTGGCAGGATAGGCAGAGAAAAATCATTTAAATTAGTTAGTTTGATGAAATATGAAATTGATTTATAGTTATTTGGATATCCCAGGAAAATTTTCTGAATCATTCCTATTTTCTATTCTTTCAATAGGATCATCAATGAAATACTTTTCGTTGATTATTATGGAATTAATTGAAGAATCTAGATATAATATAGTTATCGCTTGTTTTGATCATTGATAAAGGTAAGGAGTTGCTCTATTGTCAATAAAAAAATACAACACTTTCCATCATTTAAGTATTTGTCATAAGGTAAATAGAACAAGTACAAAAAAGGTACCCAGAGTGGGGAAGATCAACAAAGCTTATCAAAAGAGTATCTTTGGAATTGTCATTGTTTTTATTTTGTTCATAGGGATTAAACTTTTTTTTGATTTACCGTTAATGAATATATTTACAGAAGAAAAGATTCAGTCTGATGGATCCGATATTAGCAGGAATCCTGGTTCAGACCAAACTGGTGATTCTCAAGAAGTTTTTCCGGTCAATGGAGAGGAACCTGAGAATAGGCTTCATCAGATAGCCTTGAATCGTGCACAAATTACCGAAAAAGAATTGGATTTGCAATATCAAGAAGCACAGCAGGAAGAGATTAAGATCGTCTCTGGAAGCCTGAATTCGGGAGAAACCCTTTATCAATATTTAGTAGAAAATGATATTCCTCCTGCCGAGATTCTAAATCTTCAGGAGAAAATTGAATCAGTCGTTGATATCAGCTGCCTGAATATCGGGACCAAGTTTTCAGTCCATTATGATTGTGCTGGAAGGATTGTTCAATTTGACTATCAACCTAACCAGTTGGATGTGTACCATATCAAGATATCCCAAGGCGAACTAAGTAATATTGAAGTAAGTAAAGATGAAATTTTTCGTGAGATCGTTTGTTTTGAAGGGGTAATCGAAAGTTCTTTGTATCAAGCTATGGTTGACTATTGCCACTCAGATTTACTGGCAGTTCAGCTGGCTGAAATTTTTGCGTGGGATATTGATTTTTTGACAGAATGTCAAGCCGGAGATAAATTTAAAATATTGGTTGAAAAACTATACAGAGGAGATTTTTATCGCTGGGGAGATATTCTGGCTGCCGTTTATGAAGGCGAGTTGCTTAGCACCCATACAGCGATTCTTTTTGAAGAACCCGATGGGAATACTAGTTATTATGACGAAAATGGTCAATGCTTGGAAAAAGCATTCCTAAAAGCGCCCCTTAATTATAAGTATATTAGCTCTTATTTTAGCAAAAGTAGATTTCATCCTATTTTAAGAATTTGGCGTCCACACTTGGGTATTGATTATGCTGCTCCTACCGGGACTCCAGTAGTATCGATTGGAGGTGGTACGGTCATTGCCAAATATTATGATCAGGGCGGCTATGGGAATTATGTTCAGATTAGGCATCCCAATGGCTATGTCACAGGTTATGGCCATCTATCAAAATATGCCCAGGGGCTGCAGGTAGGAAAACGGGTAGAACAGGGAGAGCTTATTGGGTATGTTGGTGCAACAGGTTTAGCCACGGGTCCTCACTTGGATTTTTCGATTAGCAAGGATGGGAAAAGGATTAATTTTCTGGAATTAGAATTACCGCCAGCTAGTTCAGTCAATAATGATTACCTTGATGACTTTAATTTGGTAAAGCAGAATTATTTGTCTATCTTGAAAAACAATATTTAAATTGGTAAAAATATTTTATCAAGAGTAGGGAGGAAAATGGTCATGAAGTTATTTAGTCAGAATGATATAAAGGTACTATTTTTACCTTTTCTATTGGTTTTTTTCTATGTTTTTTGCCTTTCTGCCAGCTCTCAAGGACTTCAGATCTCGAGCAACACAGATCCTGAAGCAATTGAATATTTACAAAAGGCAGTAGACAAGATGGAAGAAGCTTTGGATACCTATGATGCACATTATCCGGGCAGGAAATTATGGTCTGAGGCAATAACTTATGCCCAAAAAGCACTGGAAGTGGATCCTGATTTTATTGAAGGAAATTACTATTTGGCACTCATGTATCAATATACCGATTGGTATTACCGAGAAGCAGAACAGTGGAAAAAATATTTGGATCTAATTGAGAAAACCGAATTAACCTCACCCCAGGTTAAGCAGAATTTAGCTCATGCATACTATCGTTTGGGTTACAATTACTACGAAAGAAGTGATTATGAGCAAAGTCTCATCTATTTTTTGAACTCTATTAAAGAATATCCTGATTCTATTGAATCTAATTACTGGGCTGCACGTGTATTTTATGAAGCAGACGATTTGGAAAATTCCCTTTTTTATTGGGAAAGGGTTCTGAGTTTAGATCCGAATTATCCTAGGGCTCAATATTTCTATGATAAAGTGAAAGCCTCTATAGAAGTAGGGAAGGAAGCCTATAATTGGTATGAGCAGGCTTATAATGAATATGAGAATCTGAATTACGGGCGGGCAATCGATGCGTACCGGAAGGCAATTGGCTTAAACCCAAGATTTGCCGATGCCTATTACTGGCTAGGTAGGGTCTATTTTGAAACAGGAGATTACTCGCAAGCCATCTGGAACTATCGAAAGGTGCTACAATTAGAACCCGATAATACCAAAGCAGCCTATTGGTTAAAAGAATCCCAGCGTCAACTTGAGAATAAAGAATAAAGAGTCGGTAGAGGGAGATGAGCAACCCATCTTAATTGAAGTTACCAGAGTTAATCACTGCTTGGATTAAATATTTCAATCTAACGATTCTAAGTTCCAGATTCACTGTTGATTTAAATTTTTTTAAAAGTACATTAAAAGGTAGGGCAAAGGGAATCTAATCTAATTTCCAAGTCCCTTTTCCCTTGCCTTCTAAAAATTGGTTTTTATGAGAAGTTTTTTATATTTTTAGTGATAATCTCCATTTTTATTAAAAACATTGGAAGAATTTTTAAAAATCCTTTTGGTTCGCAAAGACGATTACCGGCTAAGGATGGAAGATATCCAGAGTTATATTTTAGGATATCATCTCTTCCGTGTTCACCCTACTAGCCGATCATCCGCTGAGAAAGGCTTTCACAATGAATCAAGCTTCCAAAGAATAAACATTATCTCATTTACAATGCTGTCAAAATGTTATTCCATTGCAAACATTACACTGTTTTGCTATATTAGTTTTATAAGAGAACCCAAGAATGATGGAGGAGATATTCAATGAGTGAAAATATTGTCTGGGTAGATTTTAATACATTAGAAAATTTTATGGTGGATGTCTTTAAAGGTGTAGGAGTACCTGAGGAAGATGCCAAGATATGTGCGGATGTTTTGATTGCTGCTGAT
>JAFGSC010000219.1 GCA_016934875.1 Candidatus Atribacteria bacterium | reverse complement strand
CCAATTACTGCGTTATGCTCGTCTTTCAAGTCAGTCATTTACTTTAGTAAACTCCTGACTTTCAAGACTTGCATGCCTTGTTCTTGATGCTTTCTTAGAAGCCACTTCTGAATAACAAGAGTATTCTTAGAGACATTAAATAGAGAATTCTTAACCACTGATTTCAACCTTTTCACAATCAGTTCGGGAGCTTATATCTATGACTTTTACATTAGAAATGAGTAATAATACGGACGGCATTTAAAAAAGTAATTAGTTTTTGTGATACAATTTCTGTTTACTTCGGTTTGAGACTTTGTTTTTTCTATGTCAAAAGTATTTCTAATATTGAAGTTTTTCATATATTGTGAATGTTTTTATTAAAAATATTTTAAACAGAAATAAATCCGTAAATTCTTATATATCAATTTTTTATTGAATATTTTAATGTTCTGAGACAGAATTAAAGTAACCATTATTAATTTAAAATCGCACCTTCGAAATGAAACAGCTTTTTTTTTCTCTTTTCATTATGACAGGAATACACGGTTATTCTTCAACCATAGACACAACCTTGTTCTCGGATAAATTTGAAGAGAATACTTTCAGGCATTATCTCGATTCAGTTCGTATTGATCCGATAGATTTATTTTTATGCCTTGATTATGAAAAACAAAAAGCCACTGCTACAGATAAGAGGTTAAAAGAGTTAATAATTGTTCTTGAACAAAAAGGCATTAGAAACAAAAACCTAAAAAAACAAATCAACCTCATATACAGTTATGTTCATGCTAACCTTTTAAAGAAATATGTAGAAGACATTTATTTTTATGATATTTTTAGCAACGGTCATTATAATTGTGTTACTGCATCAGCACTTTATGCGCTTTTGCTTGAGCATTTTAATATAGAATATATAGTAAAAGAGACACCGCAGCATGTCTACCTGATTGCAGATCCTGGAAATTCTAAAGTGGTTATCGAATCAACCCTTCCAAACAAAGGTGTTTATGTTTATGATGAGAAAGCCAAACGGGATTTTATTCTTTTTTTGGCAAATAATAAGACAATATCGCAGGAGGAATTAAACAGTCATTCTGTTGATGAGTTATTTGAAGAACATTACGATAAAAACAAAACGATTAATATTTATCAGTTGGCAGCGATTCAATATTATAACAAAGCGGTGTTCCAGATGCAGAATTCCAGGTTTAATGAAGCAGCAAAAAATCTTGAGAAGGCATATCTTATTTATCCCTCCAACATGATAAAGTATAACTTGAATGCAGCATTGGCGAATATTATTAATGAGCAAAACCTGAAAAAGAATTATGACGGCAAGGTTCTTGCCAAATATCTTAATTTAAACCAGGAAAATGCTGAAGCAATAAATTATGGTAATGATTTTTTCAAAGTTGTTTCAAGTGAATGGGTAATAAACCATCCTAGGCTTGATAACTATAAGTGTTTTTACAACGATTTTAGCAATACTCTATCAGATTCTATTGACCAGGATAAATATTCACAGACCTATTATTACTTTCTTGGATTCTACGATTACACAAAAGGGAATTATGCAAGTGCCCTGAAAAGATTAAACTTTGCATACCTTGCAAATCCTGAGAATGTGGAAATCGAGCAATTGATTGATAACGTTGGAATGAAGTATATTTTCACAGACAGGAATCATGAGGTCATGATTGATACTATAGAATACTATTTTACTTTGTTCCCGTTTCTTGCGGAGAAACAAATGTTTCAGCAGTATTATACTTATTGCTATTTAAGGGTGGTTTCAGAAGCTTATACTTATGGAAATATAAAAAAGGGTCAAGTATATATAAACAGGTTTGAGAATGTGCTGGCAGAAAATCCGCAAATTGCGGCAAACGAAGAATATATTGAATCGGCCTATGGCGAAGTTGCGGCATATTATGTAAGACAGCAAAGATATGATATGGCTATGGATTATCTGAAAAAAGGATTAAAGTTTGCACCGAATTCCTTGGCTTTGAAAGAAAGAATTGAGAGTATTAAATCGTTCAGGAATATTATATATTCAACCAATTTTGAAAAAGAGTTAATAGCATTACCAACAAAGCAAGAGGATTTTGAAGAAGATTTTAACAGGTGTTTTCCAAAATGTTGGAAAGCAAAGTCAATTGATGACGGGAGCAGTCTAAAAGATTTTCCTCTAAACGAAAAATTTGAGATTGTTGCCACAAAAAGCAAAAAAGTTGAGTTTGTTTATAAAAATGAAAAGAAGAGCGGACGCTGGGCTGTAAGGCTTAAAAGCAAACTTCTGTATCTTGTCCCTTCAGGAAATGAGAATGATTACCTGCTTTTTAAAATCGTTGAGATCAATGATTTAGTGATGAAATTAAGGCCTTATGAAGGAAGCAAGCTTAGTCCGGTAATTCTTGTTATGGAAGCCTGTAAAAGATAACGCCCCTGAACGGTTAGGCCTGTGCCTCAGCCGAACATATTTATTCCAGGCTTTGCCTGAATTTCAGGGTAAACCTGTTCCTTTAACATTCTATGCAGTTTATCCCCGGTGTTGCCTTATCCTTTCTCTCAATCACACTCTCACTTCAACTGCCTTTCCTTTTCCCCCGTTCGGTTGAGGCTCTGCCTCAATCGAATATATTATTCCAGGCTTTGCCTGGTTTTCAGGATAAACCTTTTCTGAAACATTTTATGCAGTTTATCCCCGTAATAGCCTTACCCTCACACACACCCAAACTCACACTCCAACTGCCTTTCCTTTTCCCTTGTACTTAATATCTCAAAAATCATTACTTTAATGAAAGCTATACGCGAAATATATAAGCTTTTTGTCCAGAAAGTAAATATATTTGGGGGTTAGCTGTAAACTATATAACAAAAACTCACGTGATGACAAAAAAGAAAAATGGATACTGGTACATTTTGAATATTTTTTACTTTTTAATTGTAACAACAGGAAATGTAGCCTTATTTGACAAGTTTTTCCCCATAATTAATAGAAATTATTATCTGTTTTTCTTGTATCAACTTGTTTTATTTTATGCTCTTATTTTATTTTTTAGTCTTTTCTTATTCAAAGTCAGCTATGGACCTTTTGGAAGGTACAAAAGAGCCTCATTCCCCAAAGACAAGATAATTGAAAAGTTTATTTCTTCTGGAAGAGTTGGTATATTTCCCATTGATAATCCTATCATACGAGCAGAATTCACTGTCTTTAAAAATGGACTAGGAATAAAAATATTAAGGTTGATTAAGATATATATACCGAAAGAGAATTTCAAAACTTTTGAAGGAAGAAGACTTTTGCATGATTCACCAGAAACTTATAATCCAATAATTGCAAATGAAAAGATCATTATGAAATTGAATGAAATAGTAGCAAACAGCTAACAGGCCAATAAAAGCAAGCTGCACAATCGTTTTTAAACCAAGCGAAGAACATGAAACCTGCATTACATAAATTCAGAAAAGCAGTACATTTAAGAAATGTCCAGCTTTTGATGCAAATGTTATTTGCCAATTTATCAAACCGCGAATAAACATATAAACATAGAGTAAAATGAAAAAAATAATTCAACATTCTATCTTACTATTTTTGCTTTTTATTGGATTAAATGGAAAAGCATGTACAACTTTTTGCATTAATGATTCAATAAACCTGATTTTTGGAAGAAATTTTGATTTTAGCACAGGATTTGGACATGTTATAATAAATAAGCGGAATATGAAAAAGTCTGCTTTGATTCAACCACCAGAAAAACGGATTGAATGGATTTCCAAATATGGCAGTGTTACATTTAATCAAAGTGGCCGTGAATTCCCATATGGAGGTATAAATGAAAAAGGATTGGTAATAGAACAAATGTGGTTAGATAAAACAACTTATCCTGAAATTGATAACAGATATGGATTAACAGAATTACAATGGATACAATATCAACTTGACAATTCAGAAACAGTGGATGAACTCATTGCAAGTGATACACTACTAAGGATTTCTAAGCTGTCTGTGGCTCCATTGCATTTTTTAGTATGTGATAGATTTGGAAATATTGCAACAATTGAATATTTAAATGGTAAAATGATTTGCCATACCCAATCTTCATTACCAATCAGAGTGCTTGCGAACGATTCATATGAGTCAAGTATAGCCTATATAAAATCATTTAGAGATTTTGGTGGAACAGATTCAATACCCAATACAACTCGATCCTTAGATAGGTTTGCAAAAGCCGCATCAATGATTAAACAATATGAAAATAGGAATGTTATTGATTATTCTTTTGATATATTAAGTTCAATAAGTCAGGGCGGTGCAACACATTGGAGTATCGTATATGACATTAAGAATATGACAGTTTATTATAAAACCTTTAAAAATAAAACAATAAGACAATTTAATGTATCTGATATTGATTTTTCATGCGACTCTCCATCTTTATATATTGATATAGATGACAGTATGGCAAATGATAAATTAAATTTTAAAATTTATTCTTATAAAACAAACAGAGAGTTGATTGATAACCTTTGTAATAACGTGAGATTTTTGGAGACGATGCCTGAAGAAGCGAGAGAAATTACAGCAAAATACCCGGAGACAACTAAATGTAATAAATAAATTCGGCACATAACACACGGTAGCTTGCATTTAAAAACTTACCGGAACTTTAAGTATGTAGATTGAATAAATATTGATTTATGTGAGAGCGGAGCGGTTACATCCGTTCTCGAATTTTTAAACAATTTATTATCTAATGGTTAATGATTTTAAACGAATGAAAAAAATACTTACAATTAATTTACTCTTTTTGACCATTATAGGATATGGTCAAGAGCATTATATTGACTCGAAAAGAGATACAAGTTTTAGTTTTACTTTAACTTCTGAATGTAAAAATGTATTGGATTATAGTGGAATTACCCAAGGTATTTCAAATAGATTCACTCAGGGTGATGGGCAAATCCTTGAATTGACAATAATAAAAAATTGCGGTCAGACAACAGTTTTAAATATTTCATCCTTAATTGATTCAATTGTGATATTAAGGACAGATACTGGTGAATTGACTACTT
Organism: Candidatus Atribacteria bacterium; assembly: GCA_016934875.1. GTDB lineage: Bacteria > Atribacterota > Phoenicimicrobiia > Phoenicimicrobiales > Stramentimicrobiaceae > JAFGSC01. The sequence continues at coordinate 2,287 of JAFGSC010000219.1, read as the reverse complement.
GTCAATGTTTTCAAAAATGCACATTAACTATTGATAATGTTTTTGATAGTGTTGCATTCAATATGTTTGGAAGTAATGAATATCTGATAAATCCGTTTTATAGTTATATTCCTGAAAATCAATCAGAGAAAGGGATTGACCTCTTTTATCATAATTATTTGATTACAATTGTTGGCGAAGTATATGGACCTATAAAGATTAGGTTGATTAATCAGATTGGACAAGAAATATATAATAAAGAGTTTAATGGTAATTCAATTATAATACCAAACCATATTAATGGATTTTTTATTTGTAAGGTAATCGGAGATAAAAAAATGATTAGTAAAAATATATACATAGATTAACGCAAATTAACACACAATATAAAACATCAGGTTCTCAGTATTTTACGAATATTTGGTTTCTAAACTAACCCCCCGTTCGGTTGAGGCTTTGCCTCAACCGAATATATTATTCCAGGCTTTGCCTGGTTTTCAGGATAAACCTTTTCTGAAACATTTTATGCAGTTTATCCCCGGTGTTGCCTTATCCTCTTTCCCCCCACACTCATACCCACACACACACCCAAACTCACACTCCAACTACCTTTCCTTTTCCCTTGAGCTTAACATCTTAACACCATTAATTAATGAAAGCTATACGCGAAATATATGCACCTTTTATTTAAAAAGTACATATATTTGAATGTTTGGCAATTATACTAAAAAGACCATGGACCAAGCAATTACAAGAATTGAAAAAATACGAAAATTAATTTCATGGATGTTGGCTGCGATGCTAATTATCGGCCTTTTGTCAAGTTTTATTTTTCTTAAATATGTATTGATAATTGGGGTAGTCTTGATAATGTTTACTTTCATAATGGGCATATTTTATGGTCTATTTATGAAAAGCTTGAGCGGAATTGAAAGGATTGTAATTTGTACAATGTCGCTTATTTTATTTATAAGGTTTACATTTTAGCATACAACATTGGAAAGGTGCGGGAATTACACAATCAGCATTAATAATTCCAATGCTTCTTTTTATATACGTTATATTCAAAATGCCAGGAAAACTAAAGTTTGAATTTCCGTTTATATTATTGATGGCTATATTCGCACTATTATCATTCTTTGGACTATAAAATAAGTACAATTGCTACAGCCGGTCATACGCAATTGCCGGGCAGAGGGGTTGCTAATGTTGGTTCATTTGTGTATCTTGTGAGTAACCCGACACGAAAGCGCCTTGAAGCGGCAACTGCGCATACCGCCGACCGTTTAGCGGCAAGTAAAAAAACACGTACAAAAAGGAAATATTTAGTACGGATCAATAAATTTTCGTATTTTTGTACGTGTAATTTTTTTTGAAATATGAATACTAAATTGACATTGACAATTGAGCAGTCCGTTATTAATAGGGCTAAAGGTTATGCCAAAAGAAAAGGTCATAGCTTATCTGATATTATTGAGAATTATTTAAAGGTAATTACCAAAAATGGTCCAAAGACGGATATTGAGATTACGCCTATTGTAAAATCATTGAGAGGATCTTTTAAAGCCTCCTCTAATCTTGATTATAAGAAAGAATTGAGCAAAAGGTTATCAGAAAAATATTTGTAAATGGATAAAGTACTTATTGATACAGATGTTGTTTTGGACTTTTTTTTTGATAAAAAGCCTTTTTCAGAGCATGCTGCTATAATATTCTCGCTTTGTGAATTGAAATCTATACAGGGTTTTATTACCCCAGTTATATGTAGCAATGTGTATTACCTGCTAAGGCAAACTGCAAAACACGAAAAGGTAATAGAAAAGCTTAATCAACTATTGTCGATTACTGATGTTCTTGACATGAACAAAGAGATTGTTAGAACAGCTTTAAACTCAAAGTTCAAAGATTTTGAGGATGCCCTGCAAAATTATGCTGCAGTCAAGTCTGGCATTATTGATACAATTTTAACAAGAAATATCAAAGATTATAAAAACAGTGAGATAGCTGTATTTACTCCTGAAGACTATTTAAAGCTTAAAATTGCCAGGTGCTAACAACCGGTACTACGCAACCTGCCTGCCGGCAGGCAGGCAGCGCATACCGCCGGCCGTTGTGGGCAACTTTAGGAGACCACTGCTATGAAGTTACTTTCACTCATAAATATATTGATTATAATAAATACTATGACATTATATTCACAACCTGATTCAGTTAATATTAGATTTGCTCGCTGGAAAAAGAGTGAGCGGTTTGAGAGAAGATATACAATGAATATACTTTCAAGTCCAAATGATATTTTTCCACTTCT
>JAFGSC010000025.1 GCA_016934875.1 Candidatus Atribacteria bacterium | reverse complement strand
TATCATTCGTAAGATGAAAAATATTGAGATCCAGGGGATTTATACCCATTTTTCTACCGCTGATGAGCCTGATAAAGAATATGCATTTCAGCAGTTTAATATTTTTAATAAAATAGTGAAAAAAGTTAAGATCATGGATATCGATATTCCTTTTTTTCATACAGCCAATAGTAGTGCCTTGATAGAATTGCCGGCTACTCGATTAAATTTAGTCCGTCCTGGCTGTGCAATTTATGGATTATATCCATCGTATGAAAGCAGGCAGAAAATTCAATTATATCCTGCGCTGTCTTTTAAAACGAATATTTCGTTTATTAAAAAAGTAAAAAAAGGTAGTTATATTGGATACGGGAGAACGTATAAAACCAAAAAACAAACCTTGGTCGGTACCCTTCCCGTAGGTTATGCAGATGGATATCCTAGATTGCTTTCTAACCAGGGAATCGTCTTGGTCAGGGGCAAGAGTGTACCAGTGATTGGCAGGGTATGTATGGATCAAACCATGATCGATATTACAGATATCGAAGGTGTTTCTATTGGTGACGAGGTCACATTATGGGGTGAGCAGTCTGAAAATACGATGCGTATTGAAAGTATCGCTGAGATGCTCCATACCATTGTTGATGAAGTTGTTCATTTAACGGATAAAGGTAGGGTTGCTAAATTATTTATAAAAGATGGTAAACCTTGGAAAATAAAAAATATGTTAGGTGAGTATGTCATCAATGAAAAGTGAAAACCAACATTATCAACTTGATGATTCGATTATATATACGAGCAATAGTCCGACTGAAACAAAGAGATTAGGCAAGAAACTAGGATCACTTCTTCAGGGAGGCGATTTCGTTGCCTTCAATGGAGAGCTCGGAGCTGGCAAAACGTGTTTCATTCAAGGTATCGTTTTTGGTTTAGGATGTAAGGAACAAGTTTTGAGTCCATCCTTTTCGTTAATTAAAGAATACAAAGGGATGAACCCCATCTATCACTTTGATTTGTACCGGCTGACAAAACCTGAAGAGCTAGAAGAATTGGGCTATGAGGAATACTTTTCTGGAAATGGGATTACTTTGGTTGAATGGGCAAAGAAAATAGAAGAATATCTGCCTAAGGATTTTTTGTCAGTTAAAATAACAATGAATGAAAATAATTATTTTACTCGAAAGATTTTAATTAAGTCGATAGGGGCAGCAAATCGATATAGAAAGATTATTGAGGAGCTAAGGCATCTTGGTCATTTTGGGAATTGATACTTCAACCGATATTCTTGATTTAGCCATCATACGGAATGGGAGTTTGATCGCAGGATATACAATACACCAAAAGGATATAACCCATTCTGCACTGATTATCCCTGCTTTAAAGAATACTCTGGATATTGTTAAACTAGACCTGAAAAACATAGAGGGTATTGCCGTTGCGATTGGGCCGGGTTCATTTACCGGACTGAGAATTGGCTTGGCAACGGCTTTGGGACTATGTTTCTCTCTGAAAATCCCTATTGTTGGCGTTAATACTCTAGACGCTTATGCCTTACAATGGAAAGAGTTTCCGGGTTTGCTTTGTCCTTTAATAAAAGCAAGAAAGGATGAGTATTATTTTGCTTTATTCCGTAAAGATAGAGCGGAAGAAAAAGCGCAGCATCATTTAGCCAAGATCGAAGATTATCAATGTTGCCCTTGGATTAACATCCAGGAAAAATTACTAAAATATGGTGAACATGTTTATATGTTTGGGTATGGTTTAGAAGATATCGTAGTCGATGAAAAAAATGAAACCATTCGAAACCATATCCACTTTGTAGATAGAGGACAGAATCCTCCTGGGGCAGTGCCTATTGCCTCGTTGGGGGAAAGAAAAATACTGAACGGTCGACCTGATGACATGTTTACACTCAGCCCTTTTTATCTTCACCGATCAGCGGCTGAGCTGAAAAAAAGATCACGATAAACAGGTTTTAAGGATACCCTGGAATAAAATGAAAGAAAAATTGATTTTAGGAATTGAAACATCTTGTGATGAAACATCTGTTGCAATTGTAAAAAATGGGAAAGAAATCCTTTCCAATATAGTTGCTTCCCAGATAAATATTCACCGAGAATACGGAGGTGTTGTTCCTGAAATAGCTTCCAGAAAACATATGGAGTCTTTTCTTTTTATCTTGAAAGAAGCCTTGGATAAAGCCGGGATTTCCCTGGAGGATACAAACGGAATCGCAGTAGTCAACGGTCCCGGACTCAAAGGATCATTGCTTGTTGGATTGTCTTTTGCAAAAGCAATTGCCTTTGCATTGAATAAGCCTATTATTGGCGTGAATCATATTGAAGGCCATATTTATGCCAATTTTTTGGAACACTCCAATCTAAAAACGCCTTTCATTTCATTAATTGTATCTGGCGGGCATACTTCCCTTATTCTGGTAACGGATATAGGACGATACCAGGTTTTAGGAAACACGAGAGATGATGCTGCGGGAGAAGTCTTAGATAAAATATCTAATTTTCTAGGATTGGGATATCCAGGAGGACCCATCATTGAGAAATTAGCAGTCAAAGGTAATCAAAACGCAATCAATTTTCCAAGGCCTTTGATGAAAAGTCCTAATTTCGAGTTTAGTTTTAGTGGCCTGAAGACAGCAGTCATTTACTTTATCAAGGAACAAAAGAATAAAAATGTGTCCCTGAATCTTGATGATCTATGTGCTTCTTTTCAACAAGCTGTCGTTGATATCCTGGTTTATAAAACGATATCCGCTGCGGTCAAGTATAATGTAAGGCAAATTGCTTTAGGCGGTGGTGTTGCGGCTAATCAGAAGTTGAGAGATGAGTTAAAAGAAAAGGCTTTCAAAAAAGATTTAGAGGTCTTTTCTCCCCCAAAAGAGCTATGTACGGATAATGCGGGCATGATTGGTGCAGCAGGTTATTACAAGCTGATGCGAGGGATGGTTGATTCATACGATTTAGAGGTATATACAGAATAATATAAAGCTATAAATTGAGATAAATTAGTAAATAATATGAGATATGTCTAAATAATAGTTTATTATTCCATAAAATAGATTAAAATGAGCGAAAATGAGATTTGCAAAAACAATAGACATTATATAATATAGTAAAGGAAATTTTAGCACTCTCAGTATGAGAGTGCTAATCATTTAAAAGTTTAATTTGAGGAGGATTGGATATGGATATTAAAAAAATTAAACCCTTAGGTGATCGCATTCTGGTCAAACCCATGGTCGTAGAAGAAAAGACGAAGGGGGGCATCGTATTACCAGATACGGTATCAAAGGAAAAGCCACAGGTAGGTGAAGTATTAGCAGTTGGGCCCGGTCGAACCAATGATGAAGGAAAAACGTTTCCAATGAATATTAAAAAGGGCGACAAGGTAGTTTATGCAAAGTATTCAGGGACAGATTTAAAAGATGACGAAGATGAAGATTATCTTTTGCTTAGTGAAAAAGATATACTGGCTATTTTAGAATAATTGATTGAATAGAAAATTGTTTTGTAATTTATAAAAAATCTAATGGTTGAGGGAGGAAGAAAGACAATTATGGCTAAACAGTTTTTATATGACGAAGATGCTAGGAATGCTCTAAAAAAGGGTGCGGATAAGTTAGCTGATAGTGTGAAGATAACTTTAGGGCCTAAAGGTAGAAATGTAGTCCTGGAAAAGAAATATGGTTCTCCAACAATTACGAATGATGGTGTAACCATTGCCAGGGAAATTGAAGTAGAAGATCCCTTTGAAAATATGGGAGCGCAATTCGTAAAAGAAGTTGCAACCAAAACAAACGACATTGCAGGAGATGGTACAACAACTGCAACAGTACTTGCCCAAAAGATACTTCATGAGGGTTTGAGAAATGTTGCAGCAGGTGCTAACCCAATGTTATTAAGAAGAGGAATCCAAAAAGCTGTTGAAAAAACAGTCGATGAGATCAAAAAATTGAGCATAGAAATTAAAGATAAAGAATCTATTGCCAACGTTGCTTCTATTTCTGCTGCAGATCGTGAAATAGGAAATATTATCGCTGATGCGATGGAAAAAGTCGGGAAAGATGGTGTGATCACTGTAGAGGAATCTAAAACAATGGGCACCACATTAGATGTTGTTGAAGGAATGCAGTTTGATAAGGGTTATATATCTCCCTACATGGTAACTGATGCAGAGAGAATGGAAGCCATTCTTGACGAGCCGTTAATTTTAGTTACGGATACTAAAATTAGCAGTATGAAAGGCTTGCTCCCGATATTAGAGAAGGTTGCCCAAATGGGTAAGCCTTTGTTTATCATTGCTGAAGACATTGAAGGAGAGGCTTTGGCGACCTTAGTGGTCAATAAGATTAGAGGGACACTAAATTGTGTAGCCGTGAAAGCCCCCGGTTTCGGTGACCGAAGAAAAGAAATGTTGGCTGATATTGCCGTAGTAACCGGTGGACAAGTCATTTCAGAGGAGCTTGGTTTAAAATTAGAGAATGCCAATGTTTCTATGCTTGGGACCGCCCATCAGGTTAAGGTAAATAAAGAAGAAACCATCATTGTCGGAGGCAAGGGCGATGTCAAAGAAATTAAAAAGAGAGAATCTCAACTTAGAGCCCAAATTGAAGAAACTACCTCTGATTATGATAAAGAAAAATTGCAAGAAAGATTGGGAAAATTAGTCGGTGGCGTTGCGGTAATCAATGTGGGTGCTGCTACCGAGACTGAGCTAAAAGAGAAAAAACATAGAGTAGAAGATGCACTGTCTGCGACTAAAGCAGCTGTGGAAGAAGGAATTGTAGCTGGCGGTGGAACCGTATTGATTAATGTAATCCCCGAATTAGAAAAGTTCAAGCTTGAGGGCGATGAACAGATTGGTGTGAATATTATCCTCAAGGCATTGGAAGAACCTACTCGACAGATTGCTAAAAATGCAGGATATGAAGGTTCTGTTATCGTGGAGAATTTGAGAATTAAAGAAAAAGGAATTGGATTTGATGCTGCTGAAGGTAAATTTGTTGATATGATGAAAGCAGGTATTGTAGATCCAACAAAAGTTACTCGTTCTGCACTTCAGAATGCTGCCAGTATTGCCGGAATGGTTCTCACAACGGAATGCCTGATTGCTGATAAACCTGAAGAAAAGAAAGAACCAGTCATGCCTCCAGGAGGAGGAGGGATGCCAGGAGGAATGTACTAGTTTAATTGATTCGATTTGAATCGGCAAGATATACATGTCTTATTAGTAAAGAAAAGACCCTCTTTTCGTTAAGAAAAGGGGGTCTTTTTATAATTAATATTGGATTATGAACAATATATTAATATAATTCATCAATAGGATAATACTTATAACCAAAGGCATCAGCAACAGGTTGATAGGTTATTTTTCCATCCACTATATTGAGTCCCTTGGCAATAGCGGGATTGCTGATGATTGCCTTTTGATAACCTTTATTCGCAATTTCCAGAGCATAAGGCAAGGTAGCATTGGTCAAGGCAAAGGTTGATGTTCGAGCAAAAGCTCCCGGCATATTGGTCACACAATAATGCAGTACTCCGTGTAACTTGAAGGTTGGTTCGCTGTGAGAGGTGGGCTTGCTGGTAGCAACACAACCGCCCTGGTCAATGGCTACATCAACAATCACTGAGTTGGGTTGCATTGATTTCACCATTTCTTCAGTGATAATTTTGGGAGCAGCTGCTCCAGGAATCAAAACAGCACCAATCAATGCGTCAGTATCTTTGATTTCCTGTTCAATGTTATGCTGATTGGAAACCAGAAAGTAAACATTTTTTGGCATAATCTCATCAAGATATTTCAAACGATTTAGACTGATGTCAAAAATCGTAACGTTTGCGCCGATCCCGGCAACAACTTTAGCTGCATTGGTACCCACTGTTCCTCCGCCGATGACCATGACTTTAGCGGGCTTGACACCCGGTACACCTCCCATAAGAATGCCTTTACCTCCGTTAGGTAAAGCCAAGAAATAAGCTGCGACATGGCCCGCCATTTTCCCGGCTACTTCGCTCATGGGAGATAAGAGAGGTAAACTTCTATCAGCAGTTTCCACAGTTTCATAAGCAATACAAATGCTTTTTCCATCCATCATGGCTTTGGTTAATTCCCTTGAAGCAGCAAAGTGAAAATAAGTAAAGATGATTTGCCCGGGTTTAATGAGAGAATATTCACTGGGCATCGGCTCTTTCACTTTCATAATCATGTCCGATTGCTCAAAGACTTGTTCTGCTGTATCGATAATCGAAGCGCCGGCATTTTGATATTCCTGATCGGATATCCCGCTTCCTATTCCTGCTGATTTTTGTACTAATACCTGGTGATTTGCTTGGCTTAGAGCTTTAACGCCTGCTGGTGTGATCGCTACGCGGTCCTCATTGTTTTTGATTTCCTTAGGAACACCAATGATCATTTTATCGAGTCCTCCTTGTAAAAGATTTGATGAAGTGAAGGGTATATTGGTGATTCTCTTTATATATTATACCCTTCACTTGTATGATTCAAGATAATATTAAACGTTTAACATTTCCGGATTGGAAAAGTATTCTTTGACTTGTTGGGCCATCACACCGCTTAAGAATAATAATCCGATCAGATTCGGTATGGCCATAGCACCATTCAGGGCGTCAGTTAACAACCAGACAAAAGGCACTTCTACGACTGATCCTAAAAAGGCAACGATGACGAATAGCCAGGCGTAGGGTTTTATTACGGATGGACCCAGTATAAAACGTGAGCATTGTTGACCATAATAACACCAGGTGATAACCGTAGAGAACCCAAATAATAATGATCCAATGGCAACGATTGGACCGCCAAGAGCACCTAAAACGGTACTAAAAGCGTGTGCGGTTAATTGGGTGCTGGTATAACCCGTTTGAAGAGAGTCGGTTGTAAGAATGACGAAAGCGGTCATCGAACAGATAATAAGTGTGTCGATCATAACATCAATCATGGCAATGGAACCCTGCCGAACGGGATGGGGTGTCTTAGCTACTGCATTAGCTATGCTGCCGCTTCCTAATCCTGCTTCGTTGGAGAAGATTCCACGGGCAACACCAAAACGCATCGCCTGTGCTACGGTAGCACCAGCAAATCCTCCAAGAGCAGCTTTTCCGGAGAAAGCACATCTAAAAATTTCGCCAATTGCCCAGGGAAGCATATTGATTTTGGTAATAATAATAATTAAAGCAGCAACAATATAAAAAATAGCCATAAAAGGTACCAGATACTCGGTGACCTGACCGATTCGTTTAATTCCTCCGACTACGACTAACCAGGTTAACACTGTTAAAGCAATTCCGCTTACCACCACGGGGATACCAAAAACGCTCTTTCCGACTAAAGCCATAGAATTGGTCTGAACGGCATCTCCGATGCCAAAGGCGGCAAGAGCACCAAAAAGGGCAAAGAGCCATCCTAACCATTTTTGTCCTAATCCCCTTTCGATGAAATACATCGAACC
>JAFGSC010000218.1 GCA_016934875.1 Candidatus Atribacteria bacterium | reverse complement strand
TATTTAGCCAAAGGCAACGATTACATTTGTAATAGTACCCTTTTTTTTATTTGCTTTTAATTCCTATCTATTAATCGTCTTATTATTAAAATTTCAACTTATTGAAATAGTCTGATACAGCCACTTTCTTCTTGGGCTATAAATATGCTTACAGGCTATAATGCCTATTTATCCTTGAATTTGATTTTATAAATTTTCTGAAATATTAATATCCAAACCCAGAATTGAAAATTTCAATCAAATATTCAAAAAATTTTTATTTTCCTTTTATTTTCTTTTTAATATCCTTAACTTGAATAAAATTCAAAGATTATGAAATTAATTACCTTATCCGTATCGTTGCTGATGATCTTCAGCAATATTAAAATCAATGCACAAGACAATTGGGTCCATTTAACAAAAAAAGAAGGGCTTGCCTCAACATGGGTTCGGGATTGTGTTGAAGATGAGCAGGGAAACATGTGGTTTACCACCGACAAAGGATTATGCAAATATGACGGAGAGATAATTGAGAGTTTCACTAAAAAAGAGGATTTGCCAATAGAAACTTTAATGAAACTTTTTATTGATAAAAATGGAATCATTTGGTTTACAATAGAACCAGCTAATAGTTTTAGTGATATTCTAGCTGGAGGTGTTGTAGGCGATATGCTAGCAGAATTAACTAAAAGGGGCAATGGCTGGGGACGATACGATGGAAATAAAATTACCGCTTTTATGAATAAAGCATCATCGGAATATCTCATGAGCCAAATGGAAAATATTGATGGTGAAATTTGGATTGCCGGTGTTAATCAAAAAAATGAAGAGGGTTACTTTTTAGTTGATTATGATGGGCAAACATTCGATCCCCTTACCCAATTGGGTGGAGTTGATCTCCCTTTCGTAAATTATTTTTATAGCGAAGGGAAAAATGATATTTGGTTTTCTTCGTGGGCTGAAAATGAAGATTATATTTATCACTTCGATGGAGCAAATTTGACTGTATATGGGGAGAAAGATGGGTTGCCTTCTAAAGCCAATCGTAAATTCATCAATAAAATAGTAAAAGGAAGTAATGGACATTTATGGTTTGGTTCATCTTATGCAGATAGATATGGTGGATTATTAAAATTTGACGGGACTAACTGGACAGTCTATACAGAGGATGATGGTGTGACAGGTAAAAGCATTAACCAGATAGTTGAAGATAAAGATGGAAATATTTGGGTTGCTACTAATAAAGGGCTTAATGTTTTTGATGGTTCAACATGGAAAAATTATTATGACAAGTTGCCCGGCAAAATAATTAACACAATAGTTTCTGATAGCCAAGGTAGAGTGTGGATTGGGACTGAGAAAGGTTTGGTGTTATACACTGATGAAAATTGGAGTATTATTGATAAAAAAAGTGGGCTTACGAATAACAACGTCAATATCATTTATGAAGATCGTAACGGAAATATATGGTTGGGGGCGGGATTCTCATGGAAAATTGGAGGAGTATCTGTTTTTAATGGAGAAACATGGAATGCGCTTGATCTGTCCAAATTTTATACTGTCAAATTTTTTGAAGACTCAAAAAACAATATGTGGTTGTTGTCAATTGGGAATGGAGTTGTAAAAATAGAAGGTGGCTATTAAGATTCGAACCTATTATAATCATGAAAACCACAAAACTTGTGCTGATTTTTTTGGAATTGCTTCTATGCACTTTTAATAGTTGCTTTAAATAAAAACCTACTGAAAATCCCCGGTAAGATATTATTGGGGGATGGGTGCCTGAAGACAATTTATTGGAACTGGAATTTATGCCTGACAGCACACTCAAGGTTTTGAGATTATCTAATTCCGGCCTCAGAATTGAAAATACGGGTGACGATATGTTTATCAATGACAGTACCATTTATTCTTCATGGGAACTTAGTTCGGAAATATGCAAAATACAGGTTTACTCTGATCATTTTATAATAATTTATCCCGACGGGGAAACTAAAGAATTTATTCGAGTGAAATAATAAATTTTCTATAGATTAACTAATTTCAAAATTATTATGGGACTATTCGGGGCACCCAACATCGAAAAACTTCAAAAAGAAGGAAATGTGCGAAGATTAGTTAAGTTACTGGATCACAAAGATTCACAACTGGTTTCACAAGCACTTACTGCATTGCAACAACTGACAAATGACAAAGAGGCAGAAAATCATCGGATTAAGTATTGGGAGTTGTATGAATATGCAGGAGTGATTAAAAATATTAAAAAATTAGATCAGGATAAACAAAAAGCGATTCTTCTGCTTACAGAAAAACTTAAGGAAGAAAAAGCTGATGCAGTTAAAAAAAGGTGAAGCAAATATTGCTGCCAGGGAAGAATTAAAAAAACAATTTGAAAAACAATTTGAATCTTCGATAGGGGCAACAGATAATTTTTGGGTTGAACTGATGAACATCCTTGGGAAAAATAAGGAATGGAAGTTCACTGCTAAATTACCCGGGAAATATACCTTGTCATCATTTTCAGGTGTGATTATTACAAATAATGAACTTATTTATTTTGAATTGAACCTGGCACCAAAAGTGTTGGGAATCCGTTTCGATGATATTAAAAGCTTTGAAATTACAGGATATATTCAGAAATATATGAAAATTCAAAATAACAGGGGAGATATGATAAAACTTCCAGTTGATGAAACTAAAAAAAAGGATATAGAAATTATTGCTTTTATTGAGTCACGTATTCCGAAGGTTAAAAATCTAAAGCAGGATCCCATTAGCAAGCGGGAAAGTGATTCCTTACCGCCAAAGCAAGAGAACGAGGAAAAACTAAAGAATCCTGTTGTCTGGAACTTAAAAAACGGGGATAAAAAGACGAGAAATAATGCTGCATTGAGTTTAATTAACTCCAAAGATCCTGATGCGGCTGAAATTATTCTGACCCAGATTTTAAAAGAAGATCCGGAGAAAAAAAACAGTTCGTTGTTGGCTACTTCAGACAGGGAAGACCTGTTAATGACATTAGTAATGAATTTTAATAAAATTGCACAAACTGAAAAAACAGTAAATGCTTATATAAATATTCTGTCATCAAACGATGCTTATGTGATTGCCCATGCTTTGATCGCACTTGAAAAATTAGGTAGCCCAAAAGCCATTGCACCTTTAGAAGAGTTAGCTGGCAAAGGATTAGGATTAAGGCCTGGAGCTATTGAAAAAACAATCAAACGTATTAAAAAGAAAAACGGGATGCCTGTTTGATAAATGTTTTTGGTGAAAGATGTGCCGTTCTTTAAATATAGCAGTTACTTGTTTACACAAAATTTTTCACAGGCTCGTTTAAAAGGCATAAATAACAACCTCCCCCTCCCTAAAAAAAAATTCTACACTTCGTAGATTCCATTAATGTCTAAACCAACAATCACTTCCGGAGAGTTCACGTCACCAACGTTCACTTCGATATAATAATACTTTTAATCAACCGACTTGTTATTTAAAAATTCCAATGCTTGTTTCTTGTTTTTTGCATTATAAATCTCATAGGTATATTTCGTAGGAATCCCAAACATATCATCTTCTCTATATTTTATTTCTATAAACTTAACGCCTTTTACTTCTTCCTTTTCTTTTAATTTCTCTATGTCTGGCTTAACTATACCCTTTTTCTTTACTTCTTCTTTTTTAACCTTATTATTCTCATCTTCGAACAAAGCTATATGGAAAACGGCTTTTGGAATTGTTTGTATAATTACAGATATAATAACAAAACATATTACAGCTCCTGCTATACCGGCAAAAAGCCCCCACTTCTGCCAGATAATATAACCACTAAACACTGAAAGTAAAATACAGGCAATAGACAATATCCCTTCTAATCTTTCCTTATTTTTATTTCTATGCATTTAATTTTTTTTAACGGTTAATATATGAATAGTAGCAGATTGCGGGCTTCATCCTTGTCAAGTTAAATAAAAGATGAAGAGAGCTACAAACCTTGAAGTTAGAACAGACTTGGCAATTGTTTATGAACGGTTGTTATTTACTGTTAGTCTTCTTGTCATTTTTAGGTTTTATTTGATTTTATTTTTTTAATTGCATATTTTATTAATCCTCTAAATGTATCATCTGAATCAAATTCATATTGGGATAAAGCATTCAGTGCACTATCATCACCTACCATTCCAAGAGCTTCTGCAGATGTACGACGAATTTTTTTATCTTCAAGCGCCAGAATTAATGGCTCTACTGCAATCTCACCAATTCTTCAAAGTGCTTTTGCTGCCTCATCCCTAATGTAAATATTTAGCCACAAACGAATTTAAAAAGTTATAACTATTTTTTGAATTCAAAAAATAGTTCGATCAAAAGTTCAAAAATTTAGTTCATTTGAAAAACCAGCCAAAGTAATCCCTTTATATGATTTAAATTGACTACCCCCTAATTGTTCCGTTTAAATATAAAATAACAGGAAATTAATCGTTATGTAATGTTCCTTCCATTAAGGCAACAGGATTAATGTAGCCAATTTATAGCATAAAGATTAATAAAATAGCCTCTATCAATTGCGTACAGCGGTGTCCCGCCATGAGTAAGTGGGGATCGCGAACAGCAATGTTATCTATCGGCAATTGTGCTATACTTTAAAAATGTACTGGATACAGGAATAAATCTGAAAGAGGAATTGAAATGAATAAAGCCGAATTAGAAGCCTTTTAAAAACTCAAAAGGCGTATCCCAAACCTACTCCAATACCAATAGTGCCAATTTTTGCTTTAAAAATAAATTTACCTTCAGGTTTTTGATATCTATACCCTATATCAAGAATAGGAAGTACAAATAAATCCTTGGAATAAGATCCTATTCCGAAAAATGCACCACCATTCATCTCGAAATGACGATTGCCATTTCCAGTCAGCATAGTTATAGCCCCAAATCCTCCAAATCCTTCATCCCCCATAAGCACAGCAGCCCCTCCCAACCCTATTCGACCAAACCAATGCAGTTTCCCTGAAACAGACTTGGCAATATAATTTTCAAAATTGATAGAGGCTGAGAAAATTGGACCACCTCCTGCTTCAAGATAAAGGCTATGTTTATCCATTTCAGAGTTCTCCAAACTTTGTGCCTTTATCATATTACAACCTATAAGCAACATTAAAACAAAAAAAAATATTGTTTTCATATATCAGAAATTTATAGTCGATTATTCCCAAATAATCGTAGATAATAAATCCATTACTGATTGATTGTATTTTATGTCGACATCTTTCTAATTAAGAGTATTT